>CBCSOI010000161.1:0-4395 GCA_965141595.1 uncultured Atopobiaceae bacterium
AGGAGGAGCTGGCGGCGTTCGACCGCGGCGGCTACGCCCTGGACCGCACCCGCAGCGCGGACGACGGCACGACGCTGGTCTTCACGCGGCGGTAGGCGGCGGGGCCTGCGGGCCTGGAGGCGCCGGCGGTTGCGATCACCCACAGAACGTTCTACGGGTGTGACCGGCGCCCATGGAAGCTTCTGCGGGTGGTTCCGGCACCTATCGGCACCCGTAGGACGTCTTGCGGGTGGTCGTGGCGCCTCTCGGCACCCGCGGAACGTTCTGCGGGCGTTCTCCTCCCGGCTTGGACGGGATGGCAATGGGTCCGACAGCGGAGGAGCCCGACCAAAGTGACACCGAAAGAGCCCGACCATCGGGACAAAAGTGTCCGGGTGCTGGGACAAGGCCCAGCAGTACTCGTCATGGGACAACCCCAGACGAGCGCCCCGCTCCGAGCGGAGTCCCCGTGGTGCATAGCCGCAGACTCCAGGTCGCGAAGGCCCTACACCAACCGCGAGCGATGCAGTCCCTCGAAGAGCGCCACACCGGCCGCCGCCACGAGCACGAGGCCGCAGAACAGCCCTCGGTACCCCACGGCCGGCACCACCAGGCCGAAGACGATGGGGGCCACGCCGCAGGCTAGGTCGCCCATCATGTAGAACGTCGCGTTGGCCACGGTGTAGCGGCTCCGGGCCAGGCCGCGGGTCGCCAGAGCCAGGCCGGTGGGCTGGATCGCGCCCATGCCGTAGCCGATGAGGGCGGCCGCCGCCAGCAGGCACAGGCCGCTGCGGGCCACGCCCATGAGGACGATGCCCGCGCCCATGGCCACGAAACCTGGCACGAGGAGCGGGGCGGGGCCTCGGGTGTCCAGGAGCCTGGCGGTCATCGGCCGGGTGACGAGCATGGCCAGTGCGTAGACCACGAAGAAGACGCTGGCGGCGCCGGTGAGTCCGGCCGTCTCGGCGAAGGGGTCAAGGTAGGTGGAGACGGCGCCGTAGATGAGGTAGCCCACGAAGGCCACCACGCCCACGGGTAGGGCCGAGAGCTCGAGGAACCGGGCCAGGGCGGCCGGGGTGCGTACGGTGCGGACGCCGGTCTCGTCGAACTCCACCTCGGGTGCGCCGGGCTCCAGGGAGGCGGCCTCCTCCAGGGCCTCGCCGGTCTCCTCCCGGTCGGGGGACATGGGGCCGGCGAGCACGACGGCGCCCATGGCCAGGGCGGCCAGCACGGCGGCGAAGACGAACAGCAGGTGGGTGGCCGGGCCGGCGGAGAGCACGATGCCCACGAGCGGGCCCACGGCCGATGCCAGGGTCACGGAGAGCATGAAGTAGCCCATGCCCTCGCCGTGGCGCGACGCCGGCAGATCCACGGAGGCGATCGACGTCACCGTGGTGGAGGCCACGCCGTAGCAGAGGCCGTGGACCAGGCGGATGGCCACGACGGCCTCGAGCGTGCCGGCGACGAGGTAGAGCAGGGACGACGCGCAGGTGAGGCCCAGCCCCAGCAGGGTGGCGGGCACGAGGCCCAGACGGTCGGTGACGGGGCCGCCGAGGAAGCGGGCGGCAAGGCAGCCGATGGTGAAGATGCCGGTTGCCAGCGACGCCTCGGCCACGCCGGCGCCGTAGCGGTCCATGCAGTAGGCGCACATGACCACCGAGAGCACGTACAGGTTCGCCCGGAGCGCGAACGACGCCACGAAGCCCCAACCGAAGGTGCGGGTGAGGATCGTGTCCCTCTCGGCCGCACGACTCTGGAGGCGGGGGAGGGCGAGGACGGTGGAAACGCTGGGCAACACGGGGATACTCCTTCTGGTCGATGGCGTGGGCCCATGGTGCCTTCCCGGCGTCTATGATGGAATAGATGGTATATAGCAATAGAATTTACAAAACGTAAAAGGAGTCCCCATGGACGAGACGAGGGTCGAGGCGTTCCTGCAAGCGGTGTCCACGGGGAGCTTCTCGGCCGCGGCGCGGGCCATGGGCTACACCCCGGCCGGCGTGCTCCGGCTGGTGGACGCCCTGGAGGGCGAGCTCGGCGTGACGCTCCTCGAGCGCACGAGCCGCGGCGTGGTGCCTACGGCGGCGGGGGAGGCGCTGGTGCCCGACCTCCGCGAGCTCATGGTCCTCTCGGGCCGGGTGAAGGGCATGGCGGCCGAGATCGCCTCTCCCGACCACGGCTCCGTGCGCCTGGGAAGCGCCCGCTCCGTGGCTGCGCACTGGCTGGCCCCCGCCATCGCCCGGTTCGGCGACGCGCACCCCGGCGTCACCGTCCAGCTGCGCGAGGGCGCCACGCCGGAGCTCGCACGGTGGCTCACTGCCCGCGAGGTGGACGTGTGCGTGGGCGGCCCGCAGCAGGGTCGGTCCTGGACCTACCTGGGGGAAAGCGACTACGTGGCCCTGGTGCCGGCGGACCACCCCTTCGCCAGCCGCCAGTACCTGCGGGTGCGGGACTTCGACCGCGAGCCGCTCGTGCAGATCCGCCCGGGTCGCGGCACCGACACGGCCCACCTCATGGCCGAGGAGGGCGTGGAGCCCGACGTCCGCTTCTCCACGGCCGATATCGAGACGGCCAAGGCCATGGTGGGCGCCGGCATCGGCATCTGCCTCACCATCGGCCTCGCGGGCTCCGTGGACGAGTTCGGTGCCGTGATGGTGCCCATGGCCGGCATCGAGCCGTTCCGGTTCGGCGTGGTGCACCGCGGGGAGTCGGGCCTCTCGGCGGCCACGTTGGCGTTCGTGCGGGAGCTGGTGGCCTACTCCGCCTCGTAGGCGTCCGGGCGGCTGTCCCGTGCGGCCGCATCCCTCCGCCGGCGCCCCCACCGGCGGCTGCATCTCTCCACCTGAACGCGGTTGGGGGCGACTCCCGGTACGCCTGCGGGCCAGAAGTCGCCCTCAACCGCGTTCAGGGAGGCCGAATCCGTCCCTGGTCGTGTTCAGGTGCGGAGAGGGTCGCCCTCAACCGCGTTCAGGTGCCTAGGGTGCCGAGGGGTCGCGGGGGCAGGGCCCCGACCTCCGCCTGCCGAGGCCCTGCCCCCGCCGGCCGGGACCGTGCCCCCGCCGTCAGATCATCCTTGCCCGGTGCAGGGCCTCGAAGGCCACCAGGCCCGCGGCGGCCACGGCCACCAGGCCCAGGAACAGCCCGCGGTAGCCCGTGAGCGGCACGACGAGGCCGAAGACGATGGGCGCCACGCCGCAGGCCAGGTCGCTCATCATGTAGAACGTGGCGTTGGCCACGGTGTAGCGGCTGCGTTCCAGGCACTGCGTGGCCAGGGCGAGGCCCGTGGGCTGGATGGAGCCCAGGCCGTAGCCGATGAGCGCGGCCGCCGCCAGGAGCTCGACTCCGTTGGTCGAGAGACCCATGAGGCCGATGCCCGCCCCCAGGCAGGCGAAGCCGGGCACCATGAGGGGCACGGGGCCGTGGCGGTCGAGGATCTTGGCCGTGAACGGGCGGGACACGAACATGGACGCCGCATACGCCACGAAGAAGAAGCCGGCAGCGCCCATGAGGCGGGCCTGCTGGGCGAACGGGTCAAGGTAGGCCGACACCGCGCCGTACACCAGATAGCTGATGAAGACGACGATGCCCACCGGCATCACGGAGAGCTCGAGGAACCGCGCGAGGCCGGGAGGCGTCGGGAGCAGGCGCACGCCGTCGTCGGAGAACTCCACCTCAGGCGCGCCCTCCTCCAGCGACGAGACGTCCTCCAGCTCGCGGCCCAGCTCCTCCTGCCCGGCGGTGGGGCCGCAGAGCAGCGTGGCCACGAACCCGGCCACGGCCAGGCCGGCGGCGAGCAGGAGCAGGGCCGTGTAGTCGGCGCTGTCCATGAGGGCGATGCCCACGAGCGGGCCCACGTCCGACGCCAGCGTCACCGACAGCATGAAGTAGCCCATGCCCTCGCCGTGGCGCGACTCCGGCACCTGCGCCGACGCCATGGACGTCACCGTGGTGGAGGCCACGCCGTAGAAGAGCCCGTGGCAGAGGCGGATGGCCACGACCTGGTACACGTCGCCCGCCACGAGGTAGAGGAGCGACGAACCCGCCGTGAGGGCGAAGCCCAGCAGGGTGGTGGGCACGAGGCCCAGGCGGTCCGTGACGGGGCCGCCGAGGAACCGCGCCCCCAGGCACCCGATGGTGAAGATGCCGGTTGCGAGCGACGCCGTGGCGATGTCGGCGCCGTAGCGCTCCATGCAGTAGGCCGTCATGATGACAGACAGCACGTAGAGGTTGCAGCGCAGGGCGAACGACGCCACGAACCCCCATCCGAAGCTGCGGGTGAGGATGGGCTGGCGGGCGCCCTGCTCTGCGGGCAGGGCGATGGATGCGTTGTGTGCCAAGGGGATCAGACCTAACGACGCGGCAGATGCAACGAGGTTGGTACCCCCTTTTTCCTGTGAGCGTTCGTACGGAATATTG
>CBCSOI010000162.1:0-4372 GCA_965141595.1 uncultured Atopobiaceae bacterium
TCTTCTGGCCGCGAAGCACCAGAACATCATGGTGGTGGGCGACGACGACCAGTCCATCTACAGCTGGCGGGGCGCCGACATCCGCAACATCCTGGAGTTCGAGCAGGACTCCCCGAACGCGCACACGGTGAAGCTGGAACAGAACTACCGCAGCGTGGGCAACGTGCTGGCCGCGGCCAACGCCGTCATCGCGAACAACCAGCACCGCAAGCAGAAGAAGCTGTTCACCCGCGCAGACGACGGCGAGAAGATAAGCGTGTACCTGGCGGCCGACGAACGCGACGTGGGCCGCTGGATAGCCGGCGAGATAGAGCGGCGGCGCGCAGGGGGGACGTCGTACGACGACATGGCCGTGTTCTACCGCACGAACGCGCAGAGCCGCATGCTGGAAGACATGCTGCTGCGCGCTGGCGTGCCGTACCGCATCGTCGGCGGCACGCGCTTCTTCGACCGCGCCGAGATCCGCGACGTCATGGCCTACCTCAAGCTCGTGCTCAACCCGGCCGACGACGTCTCGGCCCGCCGCGTGGTCAACGTGCCCCGCCGCGGCATCGGTGCCACCTCCCAGGACAGGATCGCCGCCTACGCCGCGGCCCACGGCATCCCGTTCTTCTCGGCCGCCCAGGCCTGCGTGGCCGAGGCCGGGCTCCTCTCGCCCAAGGTGCGCAACGCCCTGGCGGCTTGGACGAGCGCCGTCGAGGAGGCCCGCCACTACGAGGGCGAGCTCTCCCGCGTGGTGGAGCTCATCGTGGAGCGCTCCGGGCTCGTGGCCGCCCTCGAGGCCGAGCGCACGCCGGAGGCCGAGGGCCGCATCGAGAACATCCGCGAGTTCCTGCTCATCGCCCAGGAGTTCGACGAGAGCCACGACGACGTGGTCTCGGCCCTGGAGTCGCTGGCGGAGCTCCGCGAGGCCGGCGTGGCCGGCGCCGACGCCGAGGCCGGCGATCCGGTCGCGCCCGCCCCGCTGCCCGCGGGCGGCGACGGCCAGGGCGCCCTGTTCGCCGCGCCGGGCGACCCCGCCGCGCCCGCGGCCGACGGCGGCTTCGGCGCCGTGGCCTCCTCGCAGCTGCCCGCCTTCATGGAGTGGCTGGCCCTCCGCAGCGACCTCGACAGCCTCTCGGGCCAGACGAGCGCCGTCACGATGATGACCATCCACTCCGCCAAGGGCCTGGAGTTCCCCGTGGTGTTCGTCTGCGGCATGGAGGAGGGGCTGTTCCCCAACCTCACCCACGACTCCGACCCGGCCCGCTTGGAGGAGGAGCGCCGCCTGGCCTACGTGGCCATCACGCGCGCCCGCAAGCGCCTCTACCTCACCTACGCCGCCACGCGGCGCACTTGGGGCGCCACGCAGGCCAACCCCCGCAGCCGCTTCGTGAACGAGATCCCCGAGAGCCACATCAAGGTGACCGGCGTGGGCTCGGCGGGCTTCTCGGGCACCGGCTGGGAGAAGCGTGGCGACCGCCGCGGCACCTTCGGCTCCGGCACGGGCTCATCGGTGTACGGGGGCTCGGTCTTCGGCAACCAGACGCGCTCCTCGGGCCCGGCCCGGCCGACCCCGGTGCGCAAGGACCCCCGCAAGGCCGCCGAGAGCTTCGAGCCGGGCGACCGCGTGCACCACAAGACGTTCGGCTCCGGCACCGTGGTGGCGGTGAAGGGCGACACCCTCGAGGTGCGCTTCGCCAAGAGCGGTCAGACCAAGAAGCTCATGAAGGGCTTCGCCCCCATCGTCAAGGTGCAGTGACATGGGCATCGAGACGATGACGGCCGACGTGGCGACGTTCTTCAAGAGCGACCTCGGCGTGCTGGTGGGCAAGGTCATCCTCGTGGCGGTGATGGCGGTCGTCGCCCGGTGCGTCGAGCGCGTGCTCACCCGCATGACCCGGGAGGGGCTCGAGAAGGCCGACGTCCCCAACGCGTCGATCTTCGTCAACATCGTGCGCGGCACGGTGTGGATCATCGCGCTACTCATGATCCTGCAGCCGGTCTTCGGCATCGCCCCCAACGCCCTCATCACGTCGCTCGGCGCCGCCTCCATCGCGGTCTCCCTGGGCCTGCAGACCACCATCTCCAACCTGGTGGGCGGCCTCACGCTCATGGTCACCAAGACCATCAAGCCGGGCGACTACATCACCGTCAACGGCATCACCGGCCAGGTGACCGACGTCAGCTGGCGCGACACCACGGTGCGCGACCGCCTGGGCAACGCCGTGGTGGTGCCCAACTCGCAGCTCAACTCCTCGGCCATCACCAAGATCGTGGAGCGCCAGGCCAACAGGACGAGCCTGGACCTCACCCTCAAGCCCGGGTGCGACGTGGCGGCGGCCGCCGGGGAGATCCGCGCCGCCGCCGACAAGGCCCTGGGCCGCGACGCCGACCCCGCGAGCGCCACCACCGTCGCCTGCACCTCCACGGGAAGCGCCGGCACCAAGGTGACCGTCTACTTCGACGTGTCGCCCGACGTCACGTTCCAGGCCGCCACCGACGCCGTGGTGCGCGCCCTCGAGGGGGCGAGCTACCTGGCCTGACGGCCCCTTCCGCGCCGCGCCGGCCCCCTGCGGGCACGGCCGTGCCGGCCAGCATCCTGCACGACACGACCGGGGCCCGCCGCGGTCCCAAGGAGGCATCCCCATGCGCGTCAACCAAGCCATCCTCCACAGCTACGAGGGCAAGTCCTGCGTCAAGGTCTTCTCCGAGGCCCCCATGGACCTCACCGACGACGAGGTCAAGCGCTACGTCACCTCCCAGGCCCGCCGCGCGCTCTCCAACCTGGACGCCCGCCGCGGGGCCTTCCTGCCCGACAGCGCCTTCGCCAAGGAGGCCGTGGCGTTCTTCCGCGGCATCGTGGACTTCGCCCCGTTCACGGCCGGGGCCGCCGAGTTCCTCATCGGCCAGATGGGCCAGATGGAGGAGACCCCCTCGTTCGACCTGCTCTTCATCGACTTCGAGGGCCGCGAGGAGGAGACCGTGGACGGCCTGGGCGAGGAGGACATCGAGATGATGTACCGCTCCCAGGCGCCGCGGTACCTGGCCATCGTGATGCTGGAGAGCCGCCGCGCCTACATGCACGAGGTGGGCCGCGACGAGCTGGGCCACACCCTGGCCTCCATCGCCCGGCACCACGCCATCCTCCCCAACCCCTCCCAGAAGGTGCGGTCGTTCGCCGTGGTGTCGGCCACCGGCGACGTGCGCTTCTGCGACGAGCCCCGCGTCGTGGCCGGGCACAGCGTGGAGCTGCTGCCCGAGGCCCTGCTCCAGTGCACGAGCGAGGCCTCGAGCAAGGAGGTCGTGCAGGGGGTGTGCGACCTCGTGGGGGCCGTGGCCGACGAGTTCGGCGACAACCCCGCCGCCGCCGTGGCCAGGGCAAAGGCCTACGTGTCCGAGAACGCCGAGACCGACGATGTTCTGGTCCCCGAGCAGCTTGCCCGCGACGTCTTCGCCGACGCCCCGCAGATGCACGACCGCTTCGTCGAGGAGGCTGCCGAGCAGAACCTGCCCGACCGCGTATCGGTGGAGCCCGAAGTGGCCCGCCGCGTGGCCGCCAAGCACAAGATCCGCACCGACACGGGCATCGACATCACGTTCCCGGCCGAGTACGGCAAGAACCCCGACTTCCTGGAGTTCGAGAGCAACCTCGACGGCACGCTGAGCATCCGCATCAAGAACGTGGGGGCCATCGAGAACCGGTAGGGGCCCTCTCCGGGGCCTCCGCGGACGCCGTCGCACCGGCCGGCCCTCAAGGGCTGTATAGCCTTTTTGAAAGTAATAAGAAGTGTGCTACGCACCGGCACCTCTCCGCGGTGTCCGCGCCTTCCCGCTACCGGCGGTGAGGCTCCGATGTGTGACCACGTCGCGGGACGGCGGTGCCTGCCCCATCTGTCACTGCGCCCTTTTCCTCATTGATTCTCGGGCGCACACCAAGGGCGCTCAGTAAGGGCCTCCTGGCGCAAGGACCCCTTGCTGTGCGTCTGACCGTTCGCTAAGAGGCCCTTGTGCGCGAAAAACCGTTCGCCAAGGCCCCTTTTGACGCAAAGGGGCCTTGGCGAACGCACGGTAAGGCCCCCATGCGTCAAGACCTTCTTACTGCGCGGCCTTACTGCGCGGCCTTGACGCGCGGCATGTGTGACAGCGAGAGGACCCGACCAAGGTGACACCCCAGGTGCCCGACCAACGTGACAGGCAGAGCGGGGAGCCGCAGGTGCGTAGTGTACTTCTTACCAAAGTCCTTAAAAAGCCGCCCCACAGCGGCGCGGGTAGGGCTGGGCGCCGTATGCATCGTAAGGAAGTCTCCTGAGAGGGGCGGCGTGTAACACCGGATACACGCCGCCCCTCGAATCGCCTTCCGCTGATGCATGCGGCGCCATGTGGGCACACT
>CBCSOI010000163.1:0-4358 GCA_965141595.1 uncultured Atopobiaceae bacterium
GGCCGCCTCCTCCGCCGGCTCCGCCTCGCTGCCCGAGGGCACCGTGGTCGGCGACGGCCAGATGAAGCTCGTGCACGTGCGCATCGACTCCCGCCTGCTCCACGGCCAGGTGGCCACCAACTGGGCCCGCTCGGTCGGCTGCAACCGCATCATCGTCGTCTCTGACGCCGTGGCCCACGACGACCTGCGCAAGTCGCTCATCGTCGAGGCCGCCCCTCCGGGAGTCAAGGCCAACGTCACCACGATCGCGCAGTTCGTCAAGTGCTACAACGACCCGCGCTTCGGCGACGTCAAGGCCCTCGTCCTCTTCGAGAACCCCGAGGACGCCCTCGCGGTCGAGGAGGCCGGTGTGCCCATCAAGCACATCAACGTCGGCTCCCTGGCGCACTCCGCCGGCAAGACCATGATCTCGCAGGCCATCGCGGTCAGCGAGCAGGACGTCCAGGCCTTCATCGCGCTGCGCGACAACGGCACCACGTTCGACACCAAGAAGGTTCCCACGGACGGCGGCGAGGACCTCTTCGCCCTCATCCAGAAGAACAACATGATGCCGTAGCCACTCGGCTCTCTAGAAGGATGCAAAAGGAGGATTCATGGACATCCTTTCCGCCGTACTCATCTTCGTGATCGCCTTCCTGGCGGGCATGGAGTCGGTGCTGGACCAGTTCCAGCTGCACCAGCCCATCATTTCCTGCACTCTGATCGGCCTGGTCACCGGCCACCCCGTCGAGGGCATCATGCTCGCCGGCACCCTCCAGCTCATCGCCCTCGGCTGGATGAACATCGGCGCCGCTGTCGCCCCCGACGCGGCCCTCGCCGGCGTCTCCTCGGGCATCTTCGTGTGCCTCAAGGGCATGGGCGTGCAGGAGGCCGTCGCCGTCGCCATCCCCATGGCCGTCGCCGGCACCGTGCTCACCATCTTCGTCCGCACCATCACCGTGGGCCTCGCCCACGGCGCCGACGCTGCGGCCGCCAAGGGCAACGTCGGCGGCGTCGAGGCCTACCTCTGGCTCTCCGTGGCCTGCCAGGGCCTCCGCATCGCCATCCCGGCCATGATCATCATGGCCATCCCCGCCGAGGCCGTTCAGGCCGCCCTGGCCGCGATCCCCACCTGGATCACCACCGGCCTGTCCACCGCCGGCGGCTTCATCGTCGTCGTCGGTTACGCCATGGTCATGAACATGATGGCCACCGCCAAGGTCTGGCCGTTCTTCTTCCTCGGCTTCGCCCTCGCCTCCCTGTCCGAGCTCGGCCTGATCGCCATGGGCATCATCGGTGTGGCCCTCGCCTTCGTCTACCTCGACCTCTCGCCCGAGTTCAACGGCGGCGGCAACGGCGGCGCGGCTGCGGCCACTGCCGGCGGCGGCTCCGACCCGCTCGACGACATCCTGAACGACTACGAGTAAGACGAGGGAGGATTGAAACCAATGGCTGAGACCAAGAACGAGATTACCCTTGACCTCAAGGACCGCCGCGCGGTCTGGATGAGGACCTGGCTGCTTCAGGCCAACTGGAACTACGAGCGCATGCAGAACGTCGGCTGGTGCTACGCGATGATTCCGGCCATGAGGAAGCTCTACAAGGACCCCGAGGAGCAGAAGGCGTTCCTGAAGCGCCACCTCGAGTTCTTCAACACCCACCCCTACGTGGCCGCCCCCGTCTGGGGCGTGGAGCTCTCCCTCGAGGAGAACCGAGCCAACGGCGCCCCCGTCGACGACGCCGCCATCCAGGGCGTCAAGATCGGCATGATGGGCCCGCTCGCCGGCGTCGGCGACCCCATCTTCTGGGGCACCCTGCGCCCGGTCATCGGTGCCTTCGCCGCGTCGCTGGCCCTCACCGGCAACATCCTCGGCCCCATCCTGTTCTTCGTGCTGTGGAACGTCATCCGCATGGCCTTCCTCTGGTACACCCAGGAGTTCGGCTACAAGGCCGGCGCCTCCATCACCAAGGACCTCTCCGGCGGCCTGCTGCAGCGCGTCACCACCGGCGCCTCTGTGCTCGGCATGTTCATCATGGGCGTGCTGATCCCGCGCTGGACCTCCATCGACATGTCCTCGGTGATCTTCTCCACCGCCGACATGGGATCCACCACCAAGGCCTTCCCTGCCGTCGACGAGCTCGTCGCCGCCCTCAACGGCGTTGCCAACGGCGGCACCATCACCCCGGACGTCATGGCCAACGGCCTCAACAGCTTCCAGGGCATCGCGGCCCAGGGCTACTCCATCGTCGAGAACGCCGCTGCCGCCAGCCAGTCCGACCCCGGCGTGTGGCGCCTCATGAGCACCACCACCCTCCAGAGCGTCCTCGACCAGCTCCTGCCCGGTCTCCTGCCGCTCTGCCTGACCTTCCTCTGCATGTGGCTCCTCAAGAAGAAGGTCAACCCCATCGCGATCATCTTCGGCCTCTTCGCCGTGGGCATCCTCGGCGCCCTCGTGGGCATCTTCTAAGAGCCCGTACAGGTCGGTTCGCAAGAAGGGCGGGGTCTTTCTGGGACCCCGCCCTTTTCCTGTGGCCTGGCCGGCCCCGTGCGGGGGCCATGGGTTAGGATTTCATTCGTTGCAGACATCCAGGGAGGTGGGACCGTGTTCGGCAAGAAGGACGACATCTCGGCCATCGAGGAGGACGGCGTCCAGACCAAGGAGGACCCCGGTGAGCTCAACCACCGGGTGGACCTCGTCGTGAACGCCAACAGCTTCGCCTCGGCCGTGTTCCCCAAGCCCGGCAAGCTCATCCTGGGCGACGTTGGCCTCGAGTTCAGGGCCGACTCCGGTGTGGGCTTCATCCAGATCCCCTGGACGAGCGTCGAGGAGGTCAAGGTGGACATCGTGGCCAACAACTACGTCCGCGCCATCACCGTCTCCACCCCCGACTGCTCGCCGCTGGAGTTCGTTGTGTCGGACGGGAAGAACCTGGTCCGATGCTTGGCCGAGCACGTGGGCCGCGAGCGCCTCGTGCAGGCGGTCCATGCCACCGAGGAGGTGGGCGACGCCGTCAGGCGCCGCATAGGCAGGCTCTTCTCCCGCGCCAAGGGGGAGGAGTAGGGGAGGCACGCACCCCTTCTGCACCGACGCGACACAGCCAGGGCCTATACTTGACCTCCGTACGTGGCGAGTACCGCCGAGAGCTTTGTGTTAGAAAGCGAGTCACCAGTGGCAACCATCAGCACCGCAGATTTCAAGAACGGCATGGGCCTCCGGATCAAGGACAAGATCTACACCATCGTCGAGTTCCAGCACGTCAAGCCCGGCAAGGGCGGCGCCTTCGTCCGCTACAAGATCCGCGACCTCAAGAGCGGCCGCGTGATCGACCAGACCTGCAACGCCGGCTCCAAGTTCGAGAACGTCCAGCTCGTCACCAAGGAGTACCAGTACCTCTACAACGACGGCCAGGACTACTACTTCATGGACAACGAGACCTACGAGCAGCTCCCGCTGTCCGCCGACTACATCGGCGACAACGCCAAGTGGCTCCTCGAGAACGACGTCTGCCAGCTCCTGTACGCGGACGACGAGCTCCTCGGCGTGACCCCGCCCATGTTCATCGAGTGCGAGATCACCGAGACCGACCCCGGCTTCAAGGGCGACACCGTCCAGGGCGGCACCAAGCCCGCCGTCATCGAGACCGGCGCCCAGATCCAGGTGCCCATGTACCTCAACGTGGGCGAGAAGATCAAGGTCGACACCCGCGACGGCAAGTTCGTCTCCCGCGTCTAGCACCCGAGGTCCCGCCAGGCGCGGCCCGCGGCTTTAGGCCCGGGCCGCGCCTTCTTTGTGGCCGGACCCCGCCCCGCGGCTCAGGGGCCGCGGATTGGGCATTTATCGGGAATCAGGCGCCCTGCGTCTATACTTGACGCGGCAGGCCTCCGTTTGCGGGCGCACGAGCGCAGGAAAGGACTAGGAACATGGCCAACGAGCTCTCCATCGATGGCTTCGCCATCTCCACCAACGTCATCGCAACCATCGTCACCATCGCCGCCGAGAAGGTCGACGGCGTGGCCTACGTCAACGGGCACAACGTCGCCACGAGCCTCATCACCATGTTCACCTCCAAGCCCACGGTGGCCGAGGACACGGTGGAGTGCGACGTCACCGACGGCAAGCTCGACGTGACGCTGCCCATCGCCGTCTTCTTCGGCTACACCTTCCCCGAGGTGGCCCAGGCCGTTCGCGAGGCCGTCGCCAACGCCGTCACCACCCAGATCGGCGTGCCCGTGGGCGCCGTGAACATCCGCATCGACGAGCTCGTCTTCCCCAAGGAGTAAGCGTTGTCCAAGTCCCATCTCTCCGGCCGCCTCCTCGCCCGCGCCCAGGCCCTCCAGGTCCTCTTCCAGGCGGAGGCCACCGGCCGCCCCGTCGACC
>CBCSOI010000164.1:0-4353 GCA_965141595.1 uncultured Atopobiaceae bacterium
GTCGGGGTTGCCCGAGCCGCCGTGGAGCACCAGCGGCACGTCCACCACGTGGGTGATCTCCTCGAGCACGTCCATGCGCAGCTTGGGGGTCACGCCCTTGGGATAGAGGCCGTGGCAGGTGCCGATGGCCACCGCGAGGCTGTCGATGCCGGTCTCCTCGACGAACCGCTTGGCCTTGGCGGGGTCGGTGTAGATGACCTCGGTCATGCCGCCCTCGATGGAGGTGCCGGTGTCTCCGATGGTGCCGAGCTCGCCCTCCACGGACACGTCGACCATGTGGCTGTAGCGGACCACCTCGGCGGTCTTGGCCACGTTCTCCTCGAACGGCAGGGAGGAGCCGTCGATCATGACGGAGGAGAAGCCGTCGTGGATGGCGCGCATGCAGCTCTCGATGGAGTCGCCGTGGTCCATGTGCAGGACGAAGGGCACGGGGCTGTTGGAGATGCGAGCGATGACGTACTTGAAGAAGTCGTCCTTGCAGTAGTCGAGCTCCGTGGGGTGCACGGCGATGATGGCGGGCGCGTCGTTGGCCTCGGCGGCCTCCACCACGCAGCGGACGAGGTTGGACTCGCTGATGTTGAAGGCGCCCACGGCGAAGTGGTTGTCCTTGGCCACCGAGAGCATCTGGTTCATGTTGACGAGCATTGGGTTTCTCCTTACGGGTCGTACGGTACGGGTTGGTTCTTGACGGGTCGTGCGGGGGAGTGCGTGCTACGAGAGCTTGAACTCGGAGAGGTCGAGCTCCTCCTCCTCGAAGTCGCCCTCGTAATCCACGGTGTCGGGATCGATGCGCTTCTTGAGGAGGAACAGGATGGTGCCGGTCACCAAGGTGCCTGCAAGCAGCGCCAGCACGGCCACCAGGGGCTCGGTCATAGCGGGGATCACGAAGACGCCGCCGGAGGGCACGGGGCTCGCGTTGCCGAAGAAGAAGCTGATGGCGCCGCAGACACCGCAGCCGATGGACGTGGCGGCGACGGTGCGCACCAGGTCGTTCATGGCGATGGGGATGACGCCCTCCGAGATCATGCAGAGGCCCATGGGGAAGGCCACCTTGATGTTCTCGACCTCCTCGTTGTTGAAGATGGGCTTGTGGAACCACTTGGAGAAGAGCCACGCGAGGGTGACGCCGAAGGGCGGGACCATGGCGGCGAGCACCTTGATGCCCTCGGGCTCCATGATGCCGTCGGCCAGCAGGCCGTCGCAGATGAGGTTGGGGACCTTGGAGATGGCCCCGCCGTAGTCGATGCAGCCGATGAAGCCGATGATGAAGCCGTAGGCCAGCTTGGCGGACTGGTCGAGGCCGACGATGAAGTCGTTGAGGGCCTGGGTGAGGGCCATGACCGGCTCGCCGATGACGAAGAGCATGATGAGGGAGCCGAGGATGGCGGTGATGGTGGGCACGATCATCATGGGCATGAGCGCCTGGGCCCACTTGGGGACCTTGAGGTAGGTCACGAGCGCCAGGGCGATGTAGCCCGCGATGAAGCCGCCGATGAGGCCGCCGAGGAATCCGGTGCCCAGGAACGAGGCGATCATGCCCATGAGGAAGCCGGGGGCGAGGCCGGGGCGGTCCGCCAGGGTGTAGGCGATGTAGCCCGAGATGAACGCGGGGATGAGCCCCATGCCGAACACGCCGACGGTGGTGAGGGCGTCGGGGATGGTCATGCCCTCGAGGGTGTCGACGTTGCTGCCGCCGCAGAGGTTGCCGATGGCGATGAGCAGGCCGGAGGCGACGATGAGGGGCAGGAGGTAGCTGATGGCCGTGAGGACCGGTTGCTTGAACTGGATCTTGATCTTCTTGGTGGCCATGGGAGGGCCTTTCTGACGCAGTGACGGTACGGCCGCGGACCGAGCCGCGGCGGGTGTCTAGAGCTACGCCTGGATCTTCTTGAGCACCTGGCTGGGCGCCTTGATGGCGATGTCGGTGGGGATCTCCATGACGCGCTTGCCCTCGAAGCGCTCACGGCCCTCGATGTGCACGTCCACGGCCAGGAGCACGGCGTCGGCGGCGGCGATCTGCTCGGCCGTGAGCTCGTTCTCGACGCCGATGGTGCCCTGGGTCTCGATGTTGATATCGACACCGAGGTCGTCTGCTGCGTTCAGAAGCGCCTCCCTCGCCATGTAGGTGTGGGCAATCCCGCTGCAACAGGCACAGATTCCGACGATCTTCATGGTTCTCCCTTCGAATACGGTCTTATGGGCTCCCTGGCCCCTGCTGCCTTGCTGAAACTGTTTTTCATTATGCAGAACAGAATGAAACATCGTCTCAGAACAGGACAGTGGGCCGCGAGCGGTAGGATTCAACCGGTGAACGTTGGATTATATTCAGTTAGTGATTAATTGGGGGAGTCAGCTCATCGTGGGAGTCGACATCTTGTCGCGCCCGAGCGACTTGTGCTCCATGCGCGCGTGCTCGAGCGCCTGGCTGCGGCCGGCCATGACGAGCAGGAAGAGCGCCTCCACGACGAAGTCCGCGGAGATGTGCGACGAGAACTGGCTGCTCGAGAGGGCGTGGTCGCGCGACACCGTGTGGAGCACGCAATCGGCCCGCGGGGCGAAGGGCGCCGCTGGGTTGGACGTGATGAGCACCACGGGCGTGGAGCTGTCCTCGGCGTTGTCGATGATGGTCTCGAGGCGCCGCGAGTAACCGGACGAGGAGACGAGGACGAGCACGTCGGTGGGTCTCAGCGAGAGGGAGGCCAGGATCATGGACTCCGTGGTGGCGGGGCACTGGCAGCGGATGCCGATCTGACCGAGCTTGAAGGCGAGGTTGGCACAGACCGGGATGGAGTTGCCCACGGCTGCGAACACCACGGAGTCGGCGTTCTGGATGAGGTCGACCACGCGGGAGACCGCGGTGGGGTCGAGGCCGTGGGCGGTGGCCCGGAGCTCGGAGACCTTGGTCTCGAGGATGAGCTCGAGGGACCCCGAGACGTCGGCGGTGGAGACCGAGGCCGCCGCCGGCGTCCTGGGGCCCTCGCCGCCGTCGCCCTCCTCGGACGCGATGGTCATGCGGAGGTCGGAGAAGCTGTCGAAGCCGATGTGCCTCACGAAGCGGGAGACCGTGGCGGCCGAGGTCCCGCTGCTCTCGGCGATCTCGCGCACGGAGAGGAACGGCACGCGGCTCGCGTTGCGCACCACGAAGTCGGCCACCTTGGCCTCGGTGCCGGGAAGGCGGTCGTAGGCGCCGCAGATGATGTCGATGGTCGACTGGCGTTCTCCCATGGTGTCCCTTCCTTTTGGGCGGCAGCCCCCATCATAGCGGCAGTGGGGAGGGGCGGCGTGCGGTCATTGGCTCCGGCCGTTGCTCCGGCCGTTCGTTGCATCCGCGGGCTCGTTGTATGGGTGCCGGATCCATCCGAGCCCTCGTTGCATGGATTTCCATACAACGAGGGCTCGGATGAGCGAGAGCCCATGCAACGAACGCGCAGCCACTGTCCACGCCATACAACGAGGACTGGGATGCAACGAGGCCGCTACCGCCAGCAAGCCCCGCAGCCGCCCTACTCCCTGCCCCTCAGCTTGCCCGTCAGCTTGGAGCCGAGCAGGCCCTCGGTCACGCTCGGGCGCTCCACCCTCACGGGGTCGGGGTGCCACTCGAAGGAGTTGGGCACCAGCACCTCCAGGGCGCCGGGCTCGCAGCGCACGTCGAACACCGTGCCGTGCAGCGGCTCGCCGTCCACCTGTGCCGGGGGCTCCTCGTCGAACTCCACGCGCAACCGGGAGAACCGCGAGATCTCGACGGCGCTGGAACCGGCGTGCATGCCAAAGCGGGCACCGGTGAACAGCGCGAGCGTCTCGGCCCTGCCGGGGATGCGCACGTTGCGGCAGAGGTCCAGCATGCCGTCGACGGGGGAGGCCTCCGGGCAGATCTTGAAGCCGCCCCCGTAGGTGGGCCCAACCTGGCAGGCGAAGACGATCTCCCTGCCCTCCTTGCGCGGGCCGCCGTCCACGCGCATCTCGTAGTGCCAGCCGTCGCTGTGCTCGGAGAGGATGCGGTAGCCGCTCTTGGCGAAGAGCCTGGTGCCGGCGAGGCCGTTCCTGGTGCGCGTCTCCATGGTGTCCAGCGCGATGGCCGCATCAAGGCCGAAGGAGCACGTCTCGCAGAAGTACTCGCCGTTGACCTCGCCGAGGTCAAGCGCCACGGGGGTGCCGTTGGTCACCTGGCCGAGGCTCGCCATGGGGTCGTTGAGGGCGAGGTGCAGCGTGCGGCCGTAGTCGTTGCCCGAGCCCATGGGGATGACGCCCAGGCGCGGGCGCTTGGCCTTGGGCACCGCCATGAGGCCGTTGACGACGTCGTGGATGACGCCGTCGCCCCCCAGCGCGATCACCGTGTCGAAGCCGGCCGCCTTC
>CBCSOI010000165.1:0-4343 GCA_965141595.1 uncultured Atopobiaceae bacterium
CGGCGGCGTGACGGGCCTCTCGACGGTCATCTACGCCGTGGGGGCCGAGCACGGGCTCTACCTGCCCGGGGGCACCCAGACCCTGGCCATGAACGCCCTGCTCATGATCCCGGTCATCCGCACGGGCGGCCTGCGCTACGCGGCCCGCACCGTGGGCGGCATCGTTGCCAGCTCGCTGTTCATCGACCTGTTCGCCCCCGTGGTGCCGCCGCTCGGCGAGGGCGACCTCCTGCTCTGCGCCCTGTGGGGCGGCGTCATCTGCGGCGCCGGGCTCGGCCTCGTGTTCCGCACCGGCGGCAACACCGGCGGCACCGACATCGTGGCCCAGCTCCTCAACCGGCGCCTCGGCATCCCCGTGGGCACGGCCTCGGTGATCGTGGACGCCCTCATCGTGCTGGTCTCGATCCCGGTGTTCTCGCTGTCCAACGCCCTGTACGCCATGGTGATGATGTTCCTCATGGGGCGCGTCCTCGACATGGTGGTGGACGGCCCCCGGAGCGAGCGTGCGGCCTGGATCATCTCCCAGCGCCACGACGAGATCGCCAACGCCGTCATGTACTCGCTCGGCCGCGGCTGCACCGAGGTGGCGGCCCGCGGCGTGTGGTCGGGCAACCGGCGCCCCATGCTCCTCGTGATCCTCTCCAACCGTGAGGTGGGCATGCTCAAGGAGATCGTCTCGGACGCCGACCCCGAGGCCCTCATGATCATCTCCGAGGTCTACGAGGCGTTCGGCGAGGGTTTCGAGGGTATGGGGCGCCACTGACCCTCTGGAAATGCGGTGGTCAGGCTTCTTTGGCGGTACCGTGGGTACCATGCGTGTAAGGTATGCCCTTTGGAGTGGGCCATGGCCCGGCGGCCGTGACCGGGCGGATAAGGAGATTCGAGATGTACAAGGCGCTCGTTGTGTGCAGGGCCGGCATGGGCTCTTCGATGATGCTCAAGATCAAGGCCGACCAGGTCATCAAGGAGAACGAGCTCCCCATCGTGACCCAGCACGGCTCGCTCGACTCCATCACCGACTTCAAGGGCGACCTCATCCTCACGCAGTCCGACTTCGCCGACAAGGTCGACACCCACGGTATCTACGTCGCCTCGGTGGACAACATCCTCGACAAGGACGAGATCAAGGCCGCCCTCGAGGGCTTCCTCGCCGCCCATAAGGCTTAGGCTCGGGGCGCCCGCCCCTTCTGCCCATCCGATGAAAGGCCATATAGGCAACCCCGGCCTCTGATAGGCTATGGGCGCACGTCACATACGCACGACAAAAGGAGCACCACGTGGCCAATCACTTCCGCAGCCCGGATGCGGAGCCGGACAAGTCGCCGGCGCCGCGCCCCGCTGCCCCTGACACGGCGGACGCGCCCGCCGACGGGGCCCCCGCCGCGAACGAGGGCCTCGAGCCCGTCGTCGTGGAGACGGCCCACGCGCCCGCGCGCGAAGGAGCCTTCGACCCCACCAACGAGCCCGGCTTCACCAGCGTCTTCGCGCCGCTGCGACCCACCGACGAGGACGAGAGCCACATCAACCGCTCGGGTGCGCCGACCATCTCCATGCGCGACGTCACCAAGATCTACCCCGCGCAGCCCAACAAGCCCGCCCTCGAGAACGTCTCGCTGGACATCTACCCCGGCGAGTTCGTCTTCCTCGTGGGTCACTCCGGCTCGGGCAAGTCGACCTTCATCAAGCTGCTCACCCGCGAGCTCAAGGCCACCAGCGGCAAGGTGATCGTGGCCGGTCAGGACCTCACCACCATGCGCAACTGGAAGGTCCCGTACCTGCGCCGCCAGATCGGCTGCGTCTTCCAGGACTTCAAGCTACTGCCCGACAAGACCACCTACGAGAACGTGGCCTTCACGCTCGAGTGCATCGGCAAGCCCCGCTCCGTGGTCAAGGCCCAGGTCCCCGAGGTGCTCCGCCTCGTGGGTCTGCAGGAGAAGATGGACATGTACCCCGACCAGCTCTCCGGCGGCGAGCAGCAGCGCGTCTCCGTGGCCAGGGCCATGGTCAACCGCCCGCCGCTGCTCATCTGCGACGAGCCCACAGGCAACCTCGACCCTGCCATCTCGCTCGGCATCATGAAGCTGCTCGAGCGCATCAACCGCACCGGCACCACGGTCCTCATGGCCACCCACGACCGCGAGATGGTCGACTCCATGCGCAAGCGCGTCATCGCGCTCGAGGCCGGCCATGTGGTCCGCGACCAGGAGAGGGGAGGCTACGGCTACTATGGCGCCCTCTAACTTCGGCTACTCCCTGCGCGAGGCCGGGCATCACTTCCGCAGGAACCTGTCCACGGCCCTCGGCGCCGTGGTCACCATCTTCCTTTCGCTCTTCATCATCGGCGTCTTCGTCCTCGGCAGCTCCATCGTCAACAACATGGTGGGGTCCGTGGAGGACAAGGTCACCATCCAGGCGTTCCTCTCCGACGACGCCGCCCAGGACAAGGTGGACGCGCTCCAGAAGTCCATCCAGGGCTGGGACAACGTGGAGTCGGTGACCTACAAGTCCAAGGACGAGGCCCTCGAGGAGTACCGCACCACCATGTCCAACAAGAACGCGGCCGCGGCCGTGGACGCGCTGGACGGCCAGAACCCGGTGCCCGCCTCCCTCGTCATCAAGCTGACCGACCCCCAGCAGGTCTCGGCCACGGCCGACAAGCTCATCGCCGACTCCTCGTTCGCCGAGGTCTGCGACGACACCGACAACCCCGCAGCCTCCGTGCAGTACGGCCAGGAGACCGTCGAGCGCCTCTTCTCGGTGGCCAACTACATCCGCGTCATCGCCGTGGTGCTGGTGATCATGCTCACCTTCGTGGCCTTCGTGTTCATCAACAACACCATCCGCCTGGCCATCTCGGCCCGCCGCCGAGAGATCGCCATCATGCGTCTCGTGGGCGCGTCCAACGGCTTCATCCGCGGGCCCTTCCTCATGGAGGGCGCCCTCGAGGCCCTCATCGGCGCGCTGCTGTCCATCGGCGCCCTGCAGGTGGTCATCTCCGTGGTGCTCCCGCGCCTCGAGAACAGCCTGCAGTTCCTGGTCATCGCGGTCGACCCGGCCATCGTCGGCTTCACCTACGTCATCCTTCTTGTGGTTGGCCTCGTGATCGGCCTGTTCGGCTCGGCCATCGCCATGGGCCGCTACCTCAAGGTGTAGCCCGGCGGTGCCCCGGATGGGGTAAGAACGGACAAGAGCGACAGGGGCGGCCCGCGCTGAGCGCGGGCCGCCTTGTTTGAAGGAGGGTTCCCATGGCCAAGGGGAGGAAGGGCTCCAACCGGCGCAGGCCGCCAAAGACCAGGCCCAAGCACCGGAGCGCCCTCATCGGCACCATCAGGGTGGCCCGGCCCGGCGTGGCCGAGGTGGAGACGGCGGAAGGCACGTTCCCGGTGGCCCGGGGCGGCATTCGCGAGGCCATGAACGGCGACACCGTGGGCGTGACCCTCTCGCCGGCGCACCACGGGCCCGGCAAGATGGCCCGCGTGCAGACCGTCGTGACCCGTGCCACGACCTCGTTCGTGGGCATCTACGGCAGGCTCGACCCCCTCGGGGCCGTCGCGCCCCTCGACGAGCGCATCCGGCGCGACTTCTTCGTCCTGCCCGACGACATGAGCGCGGAGCGGCTGGGGGTGGGCGACGGCGACCTGGTGCGGGCCCGCATCCTCGCCTACCCGTCCCGCGGGGAGGCCGGTGTGGTCACCCTCGACGAGCGTGTGGGCTCGCCCGGCGACGTGGACGTGGACATCGAGGCGGTCATCGCCCGTCACGACCTGCCGCGCTCCTTCCCGCCCTCGGTGGAGCGGGAGGCGTCCTATGTGAGGGCGGGCATCGAGGAGGCGCTGTCCGAGCCCGGGCGCCTGGACCTCCGCGACGTCCCGTGCGTCACGGTGGACCCGACCGGCGCCCGCGACTACGACGACGCGGTCTTTGCCCGACGCACCGACCGTGGTTACGAGGTGTCGGTCTCCATCGCCGACGTCACCCACTACGTGGGGCCGGGCTCGATTCTCGACTCGGAGGCGGCGTCGCGCACCTGCTCGGTGTACCTTGCCGACCGCGTGCTGCCGATGCTCCCCGAGGTGCTGTCATGCGACGTCTGCTCCCTCGTGCCGGGCATGGACCGCCTGGCCATGAACGTCACGGTGGAGCTCGACCGCGGCGGCGCGGTGGCCGGGTCGCCGCGCATAGCGCCGGCCGTCATCCGCTCCCGTGCCCGCCTGGAGTACGGGCAGGTGGACGCCCTCCTCTTCGGCGAGACCGAGCCGCAGGACCTGCCCGTGGCCGAGGGCGACCCGTCCGTGGTGGCCGAGTCCCTCGCCGTGCTCGACGAGGTGGCCTACAAGCGCAGG
>CBCSOI010000166.1:0-4321 GCA_965141595.1 uncultured Atopobiaceae bacterium
TACACCATCACCCCGGGCAAGCAGATGCTCCTGGGCGACGAGGCCTCCACGTACTACATCACGGTGAACAACAACGACCCCGTGCTCAAGGACCCCAACCTGCGCAAGGCCATCTCCCTGGCCATCAACCGCCAGGCCATCTGCGACACGGTGTTCTCCGGCACCCGCACCCCCGCCGCCAACATCGTCCCGCCCGGAATCGCCGGCTACGAGGAGGGCGTCTGGGAGTACTCGCACTACGACAAGGACGCCGCCGTCAAGATGCTCGACCAGTACTACCCCGCCGACGCCGACGGCAAGCGCGGCGTGACCGTGCAGCTGTCCTTCAATGGCGACGGCAACCACGGCGACATCATGGAGGCCATCCAGGCCGACCTCGCCGCGGTGGGCATCGACGCCCAGCTCGACCAGGGCGAGTGGGCCGCCATCCTCGACCGCTACCAGAACGGCGACTACCAGATGGGCCGCCTCGGCTGGATCGCCGACTACCCCATCATGGACAACTTCCTCTACCCGCTGTTCTACACCGGCAACGGCGACAACCGCTCCCTGTACTCCAACCCCGAGGTCGACAAGGCCCTCGACGCCGCCCGTCAGACCACTGACGACGACGAGCGCATCGCGGCCCTCCAGGCGGTCAACAAGACCATCTCCGAGGACTTCCCGGTGATCCCGATCTTCTTCTACAAGCACACCTATGTGGGCTCCGACAAGGTCAAGAGCGCCTACGTCGACCCCTCCCAGAAGATCAAGCTCCGCGCCGCGGAGATGGAGGGCTAGGCCGACAGCCCCAGAGGGTGGATATAGCACCCTGAGGTTTGCATAGCAGGGCACCGGGTCTTTCAGGCCCGGTGCCTTGTTTTGTTCGTTCTGTCGACAAGGTGCGGGTCAACGGGGCGTGCCGGGAGCAAAACGCACCGTGGATTGCTTCGACAATGTTTCCAGAGGGGGAGAGCCTGCATAGGAGCGGTTCCGATTTGCATTGCGCGGCTATACTTTCCCAAGGCCCCGTTTTTGCCAAAATAAGCGGAAAAACAGGGTCTTCGTATCGGCCAAGGACACAGGAGACACCGAGCATGGTCAAGTACATCCTGAAACGTCTCCTGCAGTTCATCCCGGTCTTCATCGGCGTCACGATCATCCTGTTCGCCATGGAGAACATCGTCCCCGGCGACCCGATCAAACTGATCGCCGGCGACAAGGCTCTCAACCCGGAGACTGAGCTGCAGCTGCGTATCGCGAACCATCTCATCGAGACGGATTCCGATGGCAAGCCCCTGTACGACGAGGACGGAAACACCATCCCCACGCCCCTCTGGAAGCAGTACGGCTACTACATCGACGGCCTGCTCCACGGCGACCTCGGCAACTCCTACAGCCGCAAGCTCCCGGTGACCCAGATCTTCGCGGACAAGTACCCCTACACCGCAAAACTGGCCCTGGTGGGCATCGTCATCGAGGCGGTGGTCGGCATCGGCGCCGGCCTCGTCTCGGCCATCAAGCGCTACTCCTTCTGGGACGTGCTCGTGACGCTGGTCACCGCCGTCCTCGTGGCCATGCCCGCCTTCTGGCTGGGCATGCTGCTCCAGCTCTTCTTCGGCGTCGTGCTCAAGAACGCCACGGGCGGGGCCTTCTACCTGCCCATCTCCGGAGCCGGCGGACCCAACTCCGAGTTCGAGAGCTGGGTGCACTACATCCTGCCCGGTATCACCCTCGCGGCCGTCTCCACGGCCTACGCCGCGCGCATCATGCGCTCGCAGCTCCTCGAGGTCATGAACCAGGACTACATCCGCACCGCCAAGGCCAAGGGCCTCTCCAGGCGCCAGGTCATCATGCACCACGCCCTCAAGAACGCCCTCATCCCCGTGGTCACCTACATCGGCATCGACTTCGGCGCCATGCTCTCCGGCGCCATCCTCACCGAGACGGTGTTCAACTGGCCCGGTGTGGGATACGAGATCTACCGTGCCATCACCCAGCGTGACTGGCCCATCGTCATGGGCGGCGTCACGATCATCATCGTCGTCGTCATGGTGATCAACCTCGTCGTCGACGTGAGCTACGCCTTCCTCGACCCGAGGATCAGGTACGGCGCCCCCAAGGACCAAGGCTAAAGGAGGAGGTGCACCCATGGAGAAGAAACAGCATGAGGCGGACCTCGACCGTGAGGCTGCCAAGGACCTCAAAGAGGAGACAGACAGGGCGTTCCGCATCCACGAGGAGGACGTTCAGGCGGACGCCGAGCGCGTGACCCTCGGGCAGGACGACTCCGAGGCCGAGCATCACCGCGACTTCCGCGGCGCGTACAACGCCGTCGTGGACGAGGTCGAGCAGGACAACTCGGCCCGCACCCTGTGGGGCGACGCCTTCGGCCGCCTCCGCAAGAACAAGCTCGCCGTCATCGGCGCCGTCTGGATCGTCTTCATCGCCCTCGTGGCGATCACCGCCGACCTTTGGGTCCCCCAGACGCTCGGCTCGCCCATCGCCATCGACTCGTCGCAGATGGCCGACCTCGCGAGGCTCCCGCCGTCGCCCGAGCACCCCTTCGGCACCGACTCCCTGGGCCGCGACGTCCTCTGCCGCGTGATCTACGGCGCCCGCGTGTCGCTCATGGTCGGCCTCCTGGCCACGGCCATCTCCACGGTCCTCGGCCTCATCATGGGCGCCCTGGCCGCGTACTACGGCGGTCTCTGGGACACCATCATCATGCGCCTGGCCGACATCTTCCTGGCCTTCCCGTACACGCTGTTCGTCATCGCCATGCTGGCGGTGCTCGGCCAGGGCATCCAGAACGTCTTCATCGCCATCGGCGTCCTGGGCTGGCCCTCCATCGCCCGCGTGTTCCGAAGCGCCATCCTCTCGGTCAAGGAGAACGACTATGTGGACGCCGCCCGCTCTATGGGCGCCTCCGACCTCCGCATCGTCGCGCGCCACATCTTCCCCAACTCCGTGGCCTCCATCGTGGTCTACGCCACGATGAACATCGGCGGCGCCATCCTCACCGAGAGCGCCCTGAGCTTCCTCGGCATGGGCGTCACCCCGCCCAACCCCTCGTGGGGCTCCATGATCCAGGACGGCCAGACCTACCTCGCCACCGAGCCTTGGCTCATGCTCATGCCCGGCATCGCGATCCTCTCCACCGTGCTCGCCTTCACCCTGCTGGGCGACGGCCTGCGCGATGCCCTCGACGTCAAGATGAAGGATGCGTAAAGACCCATGGCCAAGAAGCAGAACGAGTCCATCAAGGACCTCAAGACGGCCCCCATCCCCGAGGGCTCGCACCTCCTCGAGGTCGACGACCTCAAGATGTACTTCCACACGCAGGACGGCGTGGTCAAGGCTGTCGACGGCGTGACCTACACCCTCGACCGCGGCGAGACCCTCGGCGTGGTCGGCGAGTCCGGCTCCGGCAAGTCGGTGACGGCCATGACCATCATGGGCCTCATCGACATGCCCCCGGGACGCATCGAGGGCGGCGACGTCCGCTACCGCGGCCGCTCGCTCCTCGAGATGACCGAGCTGGAGATGCAGTCCATCCGCGGCAACGACATCGCCATGATCTTCCAGGACCCCATGACCTCGCTGAACCCCGTGTACACCATCGGGCGCCAGCTGGGGGAGGGCCTGAGGATCCACCGCGGCTACTCCAAGAAGCAGGCCCTCGAGCGCGCCACCGAGCTCCTCGAGATGGTGGGCATCCCCAACGCCGAGCAGCGCGTGAAGGACTACCCGCACCAGTTCTCCGGCGGCATGCGCCAGCGTGCCATGATCGCCATGGCGCTGGCCTGCGACCCCGACATCCTCATCGCCGACGAGCCCACCACGGCCCTGGACGTGACCATCCAGGCGCAGATCATCGAGCTCATGCAGAAGATGCAGGAGCAGAACGGCAACGCCATCATCATGATCACCCACGACCTCGGCGTCGTGGCGGACATCGCCGACAAGATCATGGTCATGTACGCCGGCCGCCCCGTGGAGTTCGGCACCGCCGACGAGATCTTCTACTCGCCCATCCACCCCTACACCTGGGGCCTCATGCGCTCGATCCCCGAGCAGGTGACCGACCGGAAGAAGCCGCTCACGCCCATCAAGGGCAACCCGCCCTCGCTGGTGAACGTGCCCAAGGGCTGCTCCTTCTCGCCGCGCTGCCCCTACGCCACCGAGCTCTGCCACACCCAGAGGCCGCCCCTGTACACCACGCCCTCCGGCCACTACGCCCGGTGCCATTACAGCAACGACGCCGCGTTCGTCGCCAAGAACTCGCCCAAGAACTCCCGCAGCGCCGACGTGGCCGACGGTGAGCCCCAGAACGCCAACG
>CBCSOI010000167.1:0-4310 GCA_965141595.1 uncultured Atopobiaceae bacterium
CCTCCAGGGGCGTGCGCACCGTGAAGCGGCGGTACTGGGACTTGTCGGCGCGGCCGTTGGTGAACACCACCATGGAGGCAACCGTGTGGCGGCCGTGGATGGTGGAGATGTCGAAGCACTCGATGCGCAGGGGCGCCTCGGGGAGCGCCAGGGCGCTCTCGAGCTCGAGGAGGGCCCGGTTGGCCCGGTCGTCCTCGTAGCCCGTGCGCATCTTGTGACGCATGAGGGCGTGGCGGGCGTTGGCCGACGCCATCTCCAGCAGCCGCGCCCGCTCGCCGCGCCGGGGCATGTGGAGGCGCACCCGGTGGCCGCGGCGCTCCCCCAGCCACGACTCGAGCGCCTCGGAGTCGTCCGGCAGCGCAGGCACCTCCACGGCCGGGGGCACCTCGTCGGTGCGCTCGTAGTAGCGCTTGAGGAAGCCCGAGAGCAGCTCCTTCTCGCCCACGTCCATGCCCTTGTCGAGGATGAACTCGGCGCTCCTGACCATGCGGCCCTCGCGCACGACGAACACGCACACGCCAGCGATGGTCTCCTCGCGCCAGAGGCCCACGAGGTCGGCGTCCACCGGGCTGCGGAAGACGACCTTCTGGTCGTTGTCGAGGTGCCCCACGAGGTCGAGCCTGCGCTTGTACCGGCCGGCCTTCTCGAAGTCGAGGTCGCGGGCGGCGGCGTCCATCTCGGCGCGGAGCGCCTCCTTGAGGGCGGTCCGGCGCCCCTCGAGGAACCCCTCCACGGTGCGCACGTTCTCGCGGTACTCCTCGGGCGAGACCGCGCCCACGCACACGCCGGGCCCGCGGCCCACGTGGTAGTCGAAGCAGGGGCGTCCCGACTCGGCGAGCTCCATGGGGAGGAGGTCGACCCGCTCGGGGTGGGCGTCGGCGAGCCGCTTGACGCGCTTCCACTCGGCGCAGGTGCCGATGCAGAGGGGGCAGAGCTTGCGGACCGTGTCGATGGCCTCGCGGGCGGCACGGGCGTCGGTGTAGGGGCCGAAGTAGCGGGTGCCGGGCCTGTGGCGCTCGCGGGTGTACTTGATGGCCGGGTAGAGGTCGCCCTCGGTCACCGCGATGAAGGGGTAGCTCTTGTCGTCCATGAGGGCGACGTTGAAGGGTGGGTGGTACTGCTGGATGAGGTTGATCTCGAGGACCAGGGCCTCGTGCTCGGAGCCCACCACCAGGTAGTCGAAAGAGGCGACCTGGGGCATCATGAGCGCGATCATGGCGCGCTCGTCGTCGCCGTTCACGTACTGCCGCATGCGGGCGCGCAGGTTCTTGGCCTTGCCCACGTAGAGCACGCGGCCGGAGGCGTCCTTCCAGAGGTAGCAGCCCGGGTCCGTGGGGACCCGGGCCACCTGCTCCGCGAGGGAGGGCGGGTTAGTCGGCATCGGCCTGCTTCCCGCCGGTCTTCCACACATACTTGTCGAACTTCTGGATCTGATGGTAGTAGGTGATGGCCGACCAGAACCGGTGCGCCAGGGTGTCGGGGCGGTAGAAGAGCGGGAAGCTCGCGAGGCCAGAGCGGTAGCACGCCAGCACGCGGTCCTTGAGCTCGCCGTCGGGCAGCGTCCGCCTGACGACGTAGGGGGGCACGCAGGCGTAGAGGAACGGGTTCCTCGCCTCGACGCGCTCGGGCACGAGCCCGCAGACGAAGTGCTCGACGATGGGCGCCACGAAGTTGACACCGCCGAGGGTCACGTAGAAGGAGTTGCGCCCCGGGCGCGTGTTGACCTCGAAGAAGCGGTAGGAGCCGTCGCGCTCGTCGAACTTGACGTCGAAGTTGGCGTACCCCTCGTAGCCCACGTGGGCCAGGAACCGCCTTGCGTCCTCGACGGCCTTCTCGGGCCATGCGTCGACGATGCAGACCGGGTTGCCGATGGCCGAGGGGGCGTGGTCCTGGAGCACCACCTGGCCGGCGCACGAGACGCGGACGTCGCCGCCCGCGGTGCAGAACATGGTGATGGTGCGCAGGGCGTCGTCGCCGCCGGGGACGACGCCCTGGACGACGAGCTCACGGTCGTAGCACGACGCCTTGAGGGCCTCGAAGATGCCGGCGAGCTCCTCGGGGGTCTCCACCTCGAAGATCTTCTTCTTGCCGGGGAACTCGGCGTAGTGGTAGCGGGCCGAGTTGGACGGCTTGGCGATAACGGGGTAGGTGAAGGCCTCGACGTCGATGGCGGCGTCCGGGTCGGAGCAGTCGAACGTCCAGGTGCGGGGGTAGTCGATGGAGAGCTCGTCGCAGATGGCGTAGAAGCGCTCCTTCTGGGTGATGTCGTCGAGCAGGTCGAAGTCGATGTAGGGCACGTGGAACCACGGGGAGAGCTCATCCTTGTGCTGGGAGAGGATGCGCGCGTACCAGTCGCCGGACCCCAGCAGCAGGCCCACCTTGCCCTCGGCCGCCAGGGAGCGTCCGAGGTCCTGGAGGTAGCCCACGAGGACGTCCTCCCGGTCGATGCCGTCGACGACGCGGTAGTCGCAGAAGCGGCTCGTGGAGAGGTTCTTGACCTCGGCGGAGGCGAGCACGATCGAGGTGAGGCCGTATGCCTCGTTCAGGCAGCGGACGTAGGAGTAGCCCAGGATGTCGCCTCCGAGGACCACGGGGGCGAGGCGGCTGGGAACCTCCTCGAGGGTGTGGTGGGGTGCCGTGGGGGCGTTTTCCATGCGAGGGCTCCAATGGACGGGGCGCCGGGCGCCCGGTGGGTTTCCCGGAAGATGATACGCCGGCGGGCCCCGGAAGGCCCGCCGTCGACGGTTACTCCATGGTGCGGCCGCGGGGCCGGGCGCTAGAGGCCGATGGGGCCCGCGGAGGTGTAGGCCCTACGGCCCGAGAGGCTGTCGAGCACCACGCGCGTGCCGTTGGCGTGGATGATCTGGTCGTTGCCGATGTAGAGGCCCACGTGGTTGCCCGAGGCGGAGCCGGAGACGCCGCCGATCCAGAACACGAGGTCGCCGGGAGGGAGGTTGGCCCTGGAGACGCTGCGGGCCATGCCGCACTGGCCGGTGGCGGAGTGCGGGATGTTGATGCCGGCTGCGGCGTAGCAGTACTTGGTGAAGCCGGAGCAGTCGAGGGCGCTGCCGGGGCTGTAGGCGCCGTAGACATAGGGCACGCCGAGCTGCGAGTAGGCGGCGTTGACGATGGCGGAGCGGGCGCTCGCGGACGAGGCGGAGCCGCCCGAGGATGAGGACCCGCCGCCCGACGGGGCGCTGGGGGCGGGGACGCTGGCACGCTCGGCGGCCTCGCGGGCCGCGGCCTCGGCGGCGGCACGGGCGGCCTCGGCCTCCTGGCGCTGGCGCTCGAGCTCGGCCTGGCGCTCCTCCTCGATCTTCTGCTTCACCTGCTCGTCGAGGTCGTCGACGTAGGCCTTCTGCTGGGCCTGGCGCTCCTCGAGCTCGGCCTTCTGGCTCTCCTGCTGGGCCTTGAGCTGCTCCTGCTGGGACTGCAGGTCCACGAGCTCCTGCTCCTGGCGCTCGAGCTCGGCCTTGGCGTCGTTCACCGCGGCGATCGCATCGGAGTCGCTCTGGCTGATCTTGTCGGCGTAGTAGACGTTGTTGACGAAGTCCTCGAACGTGGCGGAGTTCACCAGCAGCGAGAGGAACGAGACGCCGCCCGTCTTGTAGTCGCTGGAGACGCGCTCGGCGAGCTGGGCGCGGTCGGCCTCGAGCTCCTTGGTGCGGGCGTCGATGTCGGCCCGCACGGAGGAGATCTTCTCCTCGGTCTGCTGGAGCTCGTAGATGGTGTCGTTGAGGGACTCGCCGGCGCTGGCGACCTGGGCGCCGAGGTCGTCGAGGGTCTTCTCGGCCTCGTCGAGCTGGGCCTGGAGCTCGGCCGAGGTGACCGCGAGCGCCTGGGTGGGCGCCGCCACGGCGGGCGCGGCCAAGGCCACGGCGAGGGCGCAGGCGATGGTGGTAACGCGTCGCTTGAAGGTCATGTGCCTTCCCGTCCACCGGGCATGCGCCCGGTTATAGAAGCGCGGAGGGACGTAAACTGTCCCCCCGCTTCAGTCTTTACACAGCAAAGTATACAAACGCGCCGGTCCAGAATCCACACCCTACCCGTTCCGGGGACACATTATCCATCGCGACCGGCTGATACGTGAAAGGGGCCGCCGGGCGCCCAAGCGCACCGACGGCCCCTGCGACCTACGGGGACGCGCCTACTTGACGGCGTCCACGTACCAGCTCGTGATGGAGGTGGGGTGTGTGATGGCGGTGCCCACGACCACGCACCACGCGCCGGCGGCGACGGCGTCGGCGGCGTCCTGCGGGCAGTGGACGCTCCCCTCGCAGACCACCGGGCGGCCCGGGAACTCGGCCACC
>CBCSOI010000168.1:0-4310 GCA_965141595.1 uncultured Atopobiaceae bacterium
CACCGGCAAGACCTACCTCGCCATGGCCATGGCGGTGGCGGCCCTCAAACGGCGAGATGTGAGCCGCATCGTGCTCACGCGCCCCGTGGTGGAGGCCGGCGAGTCGCTCGGCTTCCTCCCAGGCACCCTTGAGGAGAAGCTCGACCCCTACGTGCGGCCCCTCTACGACGCACTCTTCGACATGGTGGATGCCGAGAAGGCCTCGACCATGGTCGAGCAGGGCGTGATCGAGATCGCGCCTTTGGCTTTCATGCGCGGCCGCACCCTCAACGACGCCTTCGTGATCCTCGACGAGGCCCAGAACACCACCCCTGAGCAGATGAAGATGTTCCTCACCCGCCTGGGGTTCCGGTCCACGTTCGTCGTGACAGGCGACGCCACGCAGCGCGACATCGCCGGTACCGGCGGCCTCGACTCCGCGCGACGCGTGCTCGAGGGCGTCGAGGACATCGCGTTCTGCGACCTCGACCGTGAGGACATCGTCCGCCACACGCTCGTCGGCCGCATCGTGGATGCCTATGCGGCCGCGGAAGGGAGGTGACATGGCCGTCGAGCTCGCATTGGCCCCCGAGGGGCTCGGAGGTCTCGCCGTGGACGCGGACGAGCTCTCCCGCGTGTTCGACCTCGTGCTCGCCCACGAGGCCGTGGACCGCCCGTGCGTGGTGAGCGTGTCGGTGGCGGACGACGAGGGGATGCGCGCCCTCAACGCCGAGTGGCGCGGCATCGACGCCCCCACCGACGTCATCTCCCTGGAGTGCGAGCGCCCCGACGACCCGTCCCTCGACCCCGGCGAGCCCTGCGAGCTCGGCGACATCGTCCTCGACCCCGCCTACATCGTCTCCCAGGCCGCCCGGTTCGGCACCACGGCCGCCGACGAGACCCGCCTTCTGGCCATCCACGGCCTCCTCCACCTTTTGGGGTACGACCACTTGGAGGAGGACGAGGCCCGGGTGATGGAGGCCCTGGAGGACGAGCTCCTCGCGCAGGCCTGCGGGCGCCCCATGGCCCCTGTGGCCACCACGCGCCACAGGGGGGAGGTACGGCCATGATCCCGGGTTCGGACAAGGACCACCCGTCGCTGCTCAAGAGCTTCGCCTTCGCCATCCAGGGCTTCTGCTTCGCCTTCACGACGGAGCGCAACATCAAGATCATGGTCGGAGGCCTGGTGTTCTGCGTCGCCATGGGCCTGTTCCTGGGGTGCACGGCCACCGAGTGGGCCTGCCTGCTGATCGGGTGCGGCGTCGTGCTCTCGGCCGAGCTGCTCAACACGTCAATCGAGACGCTGGTCGACCTCGTCTCGCCCGAGTACAACACCCTCGCGGGCCGCGCCAAGGATATCGCCGCCGCGGCCGTCTACACGTTGAGCGTCATGATCGCGCTCATGGGTATCGTCATCTTCGTGGCGGCTGCGCTGCGCAGGTTCGGCTGACGTCGGGCGAGGCCGGATGGCCCGGCCCGAGAAGGAGATCCATGGAAGACACCGAGAACCAGTACGACGGCCTCGACCTCGACGAGGAGGAAAAGGCCATGATGGACGGCCACGGCGGTGCCGTGGCCCCCGTGTCGGCACCCGGCGACGTGCCGGACGACTTCCGCAGCGGGTTCGTGGCCCTCGTCGGCCGCCCCAACGCCGGCAAGTCGACGCTCCTCAACGCCTGCATGGGCGGCCACGTGGCCATCACGAGCCCCGTGGCCCAGACCACTCGCAAGCGCATGCGCGCCGTCATCAACCGCCCCGACGCCCAGATCGTGATCGTGGACACCCCGGGCCTTCACAAGCCCAAGGACACCCTCGGCCGCGAGCTCAACCGCGCCGCCCTGGCCGAGCTGGCCGACGTGGACGTCGTGGCCATGCTGCTGGACGCCACCAAGCCCGCCGGCACCGGCGACGCCTGGGTGGCCAAGCACGTGGACGAGAGCCGCGCCGTGCGCCTGCTCGTGGTCACCAAGGCCGACATCGCCACCCCGGAGCAGGTTCAAGCCCAACTCGAGGCCGGCAACGCGATGGCGCGCTTCGACGAGTCGCTCGTGGTCTCCTCCACCGAGGGCTTCAACGTCGACTCCTTTATCGCGGCGGTGACCGACCACCTGCCCTACGGCCCGCGGTGGTTCCCCCTCGACATGCCCGTCGACGCCTCCGACGAGGAGCTCGCCGCCGAGTTCATCCGAGAGAAGGTGCTGCTCAACTGCCGCGACGAGGTGCCCCACTCGGTGGGTGTGCTCTGCGACGGCATCGAGTGGCGCGACGACGGCCTGGCGAGCGTGCGTGCCACGATCTTCGTGGAGCGCGACAGCCAGAAGGGCATCCTCGTGGGCAAGGGCGGTTCCATGATCCGGCGCATCGGGACTCAGGCTCGACTCGAGCTTGAGGGTCTGTTCCACCGCAAGGTCTTCCTCGACCTGCAGGTGAGGGTCAAGAGCCAGTGGCGCCGCGACGACGCCGCCATCAAGCGGTTCGGCTACAGCGCCGAGCAGTAGGCCATGCCAAGGGCACGCACCTACCCCGTGGAGGCCGTCGTCCTCCAGCGCACCAAGATGGGGGAGAGCGACCTCGCGCTCACGCTCCTCGGCGACGACGGGCAGCAGCGTCGCGCCGTGGCCAAGGGCGCCCGGAAACCCCAGGGGAGGCTCGCCGGCCGGGTGCAGCTCTTCAGCGAGACCCGCTTCCTCATGGCGCGGGGGCGCTCCCTGGACGTCGTGGCCGAGGCCACGCTCAAGGACCCCCATACGGCCGTGACCTGCTCGCCCGACGGCGTGGAGGCGGCATCCGCCGTCTGCGAGGTGGCTCGCCACACGAGCTTCGAGGACGCCAGCGACCCGTTTCTCTACGCCCTCCTGCGCCGCACGCTCCGGGCGGTGGGGGAGGCGCTCGCGGCCGACGGCCCCCAGGACGGGCTCGGCCCCCGCACCGGCCTCGTTGTGGCCGCCTACACCTTCAAGGTGACGGCCCACCAGGGCTGGCGACCTGCCACGGATGCCTGCGTGGAGTGCGGCGACCCGTCGCCCACGTGGTTCTCCGCCGCAGCGGGGGGCGCCCTCTGCGAGTCCTGCGCGCGCAGCGTGGCGGGCGCGGCCTTCGGCGGCTCCACGGGGGCGGCGTGGGTCGGGTCGCTCGTGGGTCTCACGTTCGACGAGCTGCTCCGCGCGCCGGTGGACCGGGCGACGTCGGACTGGCTGCTCGAGCAGGCCCACCTCTGGGCCGCCACGCAGCTCGACGCCAGGCTCCGGGCCTTCGAGTTCCTCCTCGGTCTCTGAGCCGGCGGCGTGCAGGGACTGTGGGGACCGTCCGCCACGGCCGGCCCCGCTTCCGCCCGTGGTATCATCCACGGGTCCGTACCCCGTACCTAGCCGCATCGAGGCACCGACGGCGTGCCCGGTTCGGGGCGAATGAGAAAGAAAGGTGAAAGCATGACCATCTCCAAGGAGCGCAAGGCGGAGCTCATCCGCGAGTTCGGCAAGAACGACAAGGACTCCGGCTCCCCCGAGGTCCAGGTCGCCATCCTGACCGACCGCATCCGCGAGCTCACCGAGCACATGAAGTCCCACAAGAAGGACTTCCACACCCGTCGCGGCCTCCTGATGCTCGTCGGCAAGCGCCGCCGCCTCCTGTCCTACATCAAGGCCAAGGACATCGAGAACTACCGCCAGCTGATCGCCAAGCTGGGCATCCGCGACAACATCCAGTAACAGCGTGACCGGAGGAGCGCCTGAGGGCGCTCCTTTCATATGCGCCCGCGGGCGCGAGCGGGCCGTGCGGCCCGTCGAGGAGCCGCCTGCATGGGGCAGGCGGGGAGTGAGAGGCAACACATGACCAAAGTAACCCACGAGTTCGACCTGTTCGGCAAGCACTACGCCCTCGAGTCGGGCGAGCTCGCCAAGCAGGCCACCGGCGCCTGCGTCGTGCGGCAGGGCGACTCGGAGGTCCTGGTGACCGCCGTGGTCTCCAAGGAGCGCAAGGACTTCGACTTCTTCCCCCTTACCGTCGACTTCATCGAGAAGATGTACGCCGTGGGCCGGATCCCCGGCGGCTACCTCAAGCGTGAGGCCCGCCCCTCCGAGAAGGCCACCCTCACGGCGCGCATGATCGACCGCCCCCTGCGCCCGAGCTTCCCCGACGGCTTCCGCAACGAGGTCCAGGTCGTCGCCATGCCCCTCGTGGCCGACCAGGAGGACCCGGTCGACACCATCTGCGTCATGGCCGCCAGCGCCGCCCTCACCGTCGGCGGCGTGCCCTTCGAGGGCCCGCTCGCCTGCGTGCGCATCGGCCGCGACCCCGAGACCGGCGAGTACATCGTGAACCCCACCTACGA
>CBCSOI010000169.1:0-4294 GCA_965141595.1 uncultured Atopobiaceae bacterium
TATTTCGGCACCCCGCGCACCCGCTGCGTCTCCGACGACATCAACTTCGCCGTCCAGCGCAACATCGTGCGCAACATGCGCGCCGTCGCCGCCGACGAAAGCGACCTCCAGGCCCGCAGCGAGCTCGTCTACGACTCGGCCATGGGCGAGAACAGCGTGCTCAAGCTGGGCAAGGTGGGCGACTTCCAGTGCCACATGATCCAGCACCAGTACGGGGCTTACACCCACACCAACCACGGCCTCGGCCTCGCGGCGATCCATCCGGCCCTCTACCGGCACCTGGCCCCCGAGGCCCCCGAGCAGTTCGCCCTCTGGGCCGAGGAGGTCTGGGGCGTGGACACCGCCGGGCGCGACCCGCTGGCCGTGGCCATGGACGGCATCGACGCCCTCGTGGCCTTCACCCGCGAGATGGGCCTGCCCACCACGCTCAACGAGCTGGGCGGCGATACCTCCGACGAGACGCTGCACGCCGTAGCCCGCACGGCCGTGCGCACCCCGGCCTGCGCCAAGGCCCTGGACGACGACGAGGTCTTCCAGATCCTGGCGGAGAGCCGCTAGCCCGTCCCGTCGCCGTCCCAACACCCGGACACTTTTGTCCCAATGGTCGGGTACTTTTGTCCCACCTTGAAAGGAGCCGTCATGGACGCGACCCCTACCCTCACCCGCCGCGACTTCGTGGCCGGGACCCTCTTCTCGGCCGCCACCCTCGTGCTCGCCGGCTGCTCCCAGGCGCCGGACGGCCAGCCCTCGTCCGACCAAGGCGCCTCCGGTCAGAACACCTCCTCCCAAGGCGCCCCAGGAGGACAGGCCTCCACCGCCGGCAACGGCACCGTCCTCGTGGCCTACTTCTCGGGCTCGGGCAACACCGCGCGCGTGGCCGGGAACATCGCCGACGACCTCGGCTGCACCACGTTCCAGGTGCTCCCCACCGAGCCGTACACCACCGAGGACCTCACGTGGACCAATCCGGACAGCCGCGTGAACCACGAGCACGACGACGAAAGCGCCCGCGACATCCCCCTCGAGCAGGTCACCCCCGACAACTGGGATTCCTACGACACCGTCTTCGTGGGCTACCCCATCTGGTGGGGCATCGCCGCATGGCCCATCGACGGCTTCGTGGCCGGCAACGACTTCTCGGGCAAGACGGTCTACCCGTTCTGCACGTCCACGTCGTCGCCCGTGGGCGACAGCGCCGCCCAACTGGCCCAGCTCGCAGGCACCGGCGACTGGAAGGAGGGCATGCGCTTCTCGGGAGGCGCCTCCGAGCAGGATGTCCGCACCTGGGTGGACGGCCTGGGCCTGTAGCCGGCGCGGCAGAAGGGGCGGTGGCGTCCGTCGCCTCGCCCGCTCGTCGATTGGCTCACCGAGGGGTCCCGGGGAAGATTTTCTGACCTCGGGGCCCTCGGGCATTTGGTACTTTTTGATGCAGTAGTTGATTTAAACCACCAAACGGTTGACGCGCGTTTGGCAGCAGCACCCTGCGGTACCAACCGAAACCTTCCAGGATCCGGATGTTGGGACAAAAGTGCCCGACCATTGGGACAAAAGTGTCCGGGTGGTTTGTCAGCGGGCCAGCAGTGCGTAGCGGTTGAGCTCGCCCGAGCGGCCGTCCGCCGAGAAGCGCCCCGCCTCGCGCACGCCGGGCGCCGCGGCCGTGGCGGCGGCGACCAGGCGGTCCAGCTCGGCCTCGTCCACGGCGTGGCAGAACCGGAACACGCCCTCCTCCCCCTGCCATCCGAGGAACGCGTCGCCCGGGCCCAGCTGCCCCGCGAGCCCCGGCCACCGGGCCAGCGCGTCGGCCGTGGCCTCCCGGGCCTTCGTCACCAGGCGCCGGTCGTCGAGGAACCGCCAGCACGACGCCGCGGCCACGCCGCCCGGCGCCAGCGCCCGGGCCAGGCCCTCCATCACGGCACGACGTCCGCGGAAACCGGTGAGATGATGCAGCAACCCGAAGGCCACCGCCACGTCGAAGGCCCCCTCGAGGGCCGCCGGCAGCCCCCATCCGTCGCCGAACTCGGCCGCCACGACCTCCGCCGAGAGACCCGCGCTCGGCCCCTTCGGCCCGACGCCCGCCCCGCCGCCGGCAGCGCCCGCCCCGTAGCCGCCAGTGCCCGCTGCCAGCCCCGGCTCGCGGTCCAGGCCCACGGCCTCCACGGCCGCGCCGGGCAGCAGGCCCTCCAGCCAGCGCTCGAACCGCAGGTTGCCGCAGCCCAGGTCGAGCACCCGGAGTGCCCGGCCCTCGTCGGCCGCCCGACGCGCCGCGGCACGCAGCGGCCCCTCCAGCCGCGACCACCCCGGCCAGCCGGCCGTGCGCGTCGCCGAGAAGCTCTCGCCGCACCGGGCGTAGAACCCGGCCGTGAGCCGGTCCGCCAGCCGTGCCGCCCTCTCGTCCATCGCGCCTCCCGCCGTCGCCGCCCCATGGCCCGCTCCGTAGCCCGCCCCCGGGCCCCGTTGCTATACACTGCTCTGCGCACCACCGTACCAGCACCGGGACCCGGCACGCCGCCGCGGCGCCCGGTCCGGCGCCGCCCCGCCCCCACCCGAGAGGAGCCGTCCGCCTTGGACCGAAGACACCCGGACGCCCCCTCCCCCGAGGCCGCCATCCTCGACCTCGCCGCCGAGCTCCGGGGCCGCGACGACCTGCCCGACGAGCGCTGGCTCCTCCGCTTCATCCGCTCCCGCAACGCAGGCGTGACCGATACCTCGCGCCACCTGCGCAAACGCAGGCTCCTCCCCTATCTTTTGGCCCTTGAGGAGACCGACCCCGGCCACTGGGAGCGTCTCGGCGTGGACGACGCCTGCCGCGAACGCCTGGTGACCCTGCTCCGCGCCAAACCCCGCCGCACGGCCTCGGGCGTGGCCACCATCACCGTCATCTCCAAGCCGTGGCCCTGCGCCGGCACGTGCCGCTACTGCCCCTGCGACCTGCGCATGCCCAAGAGCTACCTGCCCGACGAGCCGGCGTGCCAGCGGGCCGAGCAGAACTTCTTCGACCCCTACCTGCAGGTATCCAGCCGTCTCTCCACGCTCCACGCCATGGGGCACCCCACCGACAAGGTGGAGCTCATCGTCCTGGGCGGCACCTGGGACGACTACCCCGCCCCGTGGCGGCGCTGGTTCGTCGCCCGGCTGCTCGAGGCCCTGAACGACGGCTGGGGCGCCGAGGCCCGCGCCGAGCGCCGCTCCGTGAGGGCCGACTACCTGGCCCGGGGCCTCTCGGCGGACGCCGGCACCCGGGCCGGGGAGTGTGCCGGGCTGCAGCGGGAGGTCTCCCGGGGCGCCCTGGCCTACAACGCCGCCTGGGCCCGCCTCTACGGCGACGACCCTCGCTGGCAGGCCCTGGCCGCCGAGCAGCGCGCCGGCTGGGACCGCGTGGAGGCGGCGCAGCGTGCCAACGAGAAGGCGGCATGCCGGTGCGTAGGCCTCTCGCTGGAGACGCGCCCCGACGCCGTGACCGAGGGGAGCCTCGCCGCCATGAGGCGCCTCGGCGCCACGAAGGTGCAGCTGGGCGTGCAGAGCCTGGACGGCGACCGCCTCTTCGCCAGCGACCGCGCAGGCGACGCCGGCTGTGTGGCCCGGGCGTTCTCCCTGGCGAGGCGCCACGGTTTCAAGATCCACGCCCACATGATGGCCAACCTGCCCGGCGCCACGCCCGAGGCCGACAAGGCCGACTTCGCCCGCCTGGTGGGCGACCCGCGCCTCCGACCCGACGAGGTGAAGCTCTACCCCTGCGCCCTCATCGCCGGCACGGCCCTGGAGCGCGACTGGAAGGCGGGCCTCTGGCGCCCCTACACCCGCGACGAGCTCATCGACGTCATGGCCGCCGACGTCGCGGCATGCCCTCCCTACCTGCGCATCTCCCGCATGATCCGCGACTTCTCGGCCAAGGACATCGTGGCCGGCAGCCGCGAGGCGAACCTCCGGCAGGCCGTGGAGGAGCGCCTCGCCGCCGAGGGCCGGCCCGTGGCCGAGATCCGCCAGCGCGAGATCGCCGGCGACGAGCAGGACCCGGGCTCGCTCTCGCTGGTCACCTTCACCTACGCCACGGCCGACACCGAGGAGCGCTTCCTCTCCTGGCAGGCGCCGGACGGGCGCATCGCCGGGTTCTGCCGGCTGTCGCTGCCCCACGGCGGCGGGGTTGCCATGATCCGCGAGCTCCACGTGTACGGCCGCGTCTCCGAGCTGGGCCAGGTGCAGCCGGGGGCCCAGCACCGCGGGCTCGGGCGCGCGCTCGTGGAGGAGGCATGCGGGCAGGCGGCACGGGAGGGGTACGCGGCCGTGGACGTCATCA
>CBCSOI010000170.1:0-4286 GCA_965141595.1 uncultured Atopobiaceae bacterium
ACTTCGTGGCCTGTCACAACCCCAGCTACATCATCAAGGGCTTCAAGATGGTGCGCGACGTCAAGCCGGGCGGCATCTTCCTGGTCAACTCCCAGTGGTCCGACGAGGAGTTCGCCGAGCACCTGCCCGCCGAGGCCAAGCGCTACATCGCCGAGAACGACGTCAACGTCTACCTCATCGACGCCATCGACCTCGCCGAGCAGGTGGGCATGGGCAAGCGCACCAACACCGTGCTCCAGTCCGCTTTCTTCGCGCTGGCCGACATCCTGCCCGCCGAGGAGGCCCTCCAGTACATGAAGGACGCCGCCACCAAGTCGTACTCCAAGAAGGGCGACGCCGTGGTCGCGGCCAACCACAAGGCCATCGACGCCGGCGCCTCCGCGTTCCACAAGTTCGAGGTGCCCGCCGACTGGGCGAACGCCACCGACGCCCCGGTCGACGACGACCTCAAGGGCCGCGAGGCCATCGTCAAGCAGGTGCGCGAGCTGCTCGGCCCCATCAACCGCATGGACGGTGACAGCCTGCCCGTGAGCGCGTTCATCGACAACGCCGACGGCACCTGGGAGCTCGGCGCCTCCGCCTACGAGAAGCGCGGCACCGCCGTCATGGTCCCGCGTTGGGACCCCGAGCAGTGCATCCAGTGCAACAACTGCGCCTACGTGTGCCCGCACGCCGCTATCCGCCCCATCGTCATGGACCCGGAGGAGGCCGCCAACGCGCCCGAGGCCATGAAGACCCTCGACCTCAAGGTCCCCAAGGGCACCGACTACACCTTCACCATCGCCGTGTCCCCGCTGGACTGCATGGGCTGCTACAACTGCCTCTCCGCCTGCCCCAAGTCCACGCAGAAGGACGGCGGCGCCCTCACCATGGTCCCGCAGGCCGAGGAGGCCGCGCAGGTGCCCGTGTGGGACTACGCCGTCAACGAGGTCTCCGAGAAGCGCGAGCTCTTCAGCGACAAGAACACCCGCGGCAGCCAGTTCTCCATGCCCATGCTCGAGTTCTCCGGCTCCTGCGCCGGCTGCGCCGAGACCGGCTACGCCCGTCTGGTGACCCAGCTCTTCGGCGACCGCATGTTCATCTCCAACGCCACCGGCTGCTCCTCCATCTGGGGCAACCCCGCGGCCACCTCGCCGTTCACCTGCAACGCCGCCGGCCACGGCCCCGCGTGGAACAACTCCCTGTTCGAGGACAACGCCGAGCACGGCATGGGTCTGCTCATCGGCTACGAGGCCGAGCAGAACCGCCTCGTCGCCCAGACCGAGAAGCTTCTCGAGGTCGAGGGCCTGCCCGAGGGCCTCAAGGACGCCGCCACCGCGTGGCTCGAGAACAAGGACGTCACCGGCGTCTCCCAGCAGGTTTCCGCCGACTACGCGGCCGCGCTCGTCAAGAGCGACAACCCGCTGGCCGAGGACATCGCCGCCAACAAGTGCTACCTGTCCAAGAAGTCCTTCTGGATCTTTGGCGGCGACGGCTGGGCCTACGACATCGGCTTCGGCGGCCTCGACCACGTGCTGGCCTCCGGCAAGAACGTGAATGTCTTCGTCTTCGACACCGAGGTCTACTCCAACACCGGCGGCCAGGCCTCCAAGGCCTCCAACCTCGGTCAGGTGGCGCAGTTCGCCGCCGAGGGCAAGGGCATCAAGAAGAAGCCGCTCGCCGAGATGATGATGAGCTACGGCTACGTCTACGTGGCCCAGGTGGCCATGGGCGCCAACCCCTCCCAGCTGCTCAAGGCCCTTGCCGAGGCCGAGGCCTACGACGGCCCGTCCCTCATCATCGGCTACAGCCCCTGCGAGATGCACTCCATCAAGAAGGGCGGCATGCTTCACTGCCAGGAGGAGCAGAAGCGCGCCGTGGACTGCGGCTACTGGAACCTCTTCCGTTTCAACCCCGACGCCCCGGCTGGCAAGCGGTTCACCCTCGACTCCAAGGCGCCCAAGGGCGGCTACCAGGAGTTCCTGGAGAACGAGAACCGCTACGCCTCGCTGCGCCGCTTCTTCCCCGACCGTGCCTCCGAGCTCTTCGCCGAGAACGAGCAGGCCGCCATGGATCGCTACGACCACCTGGTCAAGCTCAAGGACATGTACGATGAGGAGGGCAAGGCCGAGTAACCGGCCCTCCCATCCCCGAGGCTTATGAGAAGGGGGCCGCACCTGGGAAGGTGCGGCCCCCTTTTTCGTGGGTCGGTGCCGTCGCGGAGGCCGTATGCGCCGGTGCACCGCGGTCGCGGGAGGTCCGGACGGTGGCTAGTCCTCGAGCTCCACCTGGCTGCGGGGGACGAAGCCCTTGTCGACCTTCTCGGCCTCGTCACAGGGGTCCGTGGACAGGGGCGTGTTGGCCCCCTCGGTCTCCTGCGCCACCGACTTGGCGCCCTCGACGATCACGGGGTCGGCCCCGGTGGCCTCCATCTCGGCAACCTTCTTCTCCAGGTCCATGGTTCCTCCTCTGTCAGGGCGCCGCGGCGCCGTTTCCATGGGGAGGTACGTACCCGACTGGGAGGCCGGGCGCGGCCGCGCGGGGCGACGCCACGGCAACGGCACGGGACCTAGACGTTGCGGAAGCCGCGGCCCACGATTTCGGAGGTGCTCACGATGGTCATGAAGGTGCCCGGCTGGGTGAGGTGCAGGTGGTTGCGCAGGCGCACGGCCTCGGAGCGCGTGAGCACGCAGGTGACCTCGGTGAGGGGCATGCCCGAGAAGCCGCCGCGGGCGTCGCACATGGTGGAGGTGCGGTGCAGCTCGTTCACCAGGAACGTCTCGATCTCGTCGGGGTCCTGGGTCACCACGGTGCACACCTTGGACTGGTTGAAGCCCTCGATGGCGTCGTCCACGATCATGGTCTTGGCCAGCAGGCCCAGGATGCAGAGCATGCCCGTCTCGGCGCCGTAGAGGCCCACGGAGAACGCGACGATGAGGCCGTCCACCACGAGCAGCGCGCGGCCGATCTGGAGGTTGGTGCGGGCCTTGAGGATCATCGCCAGGATGTCGGTGCCGCCGGTGGAGGCGCCCACGTTGAACACGAGGGCGCTGCCGGCGGCGGGCAGCATCACGGCGAAGCAGAGCTCGAGGAGCTTGTTGGAGGTGAGCGGGTCCACGACCGGCCACACCCACTCGAAGAGCGAGACGTAGAACGACAGCGCGAACGACGCGAAGATCGTCCAGCCCATGGTGCGCACGTCGAGGAACACGAGGCCTGCCACCACGAGGGCCACGTTGAGGATCCACATGAACGCACCCACGTCGAGGGTGGGGAAGAGCGTGGACAGGATGATGGCCACGCCCGAGGTGCCGCCGAGGGCGAAGTGGTTGGGGGCCTTGAAGATCACGATGCCCAGGGCCGTGAGGATGAGCCCCAGGTTCACGAAGACGGCTGTGCGGGCGAGGCTGGGCTTCTCCCGGCGTGACTGCGCGCGCCGCCCCTCGTCGAGCACGGCGGGGGCGGCGCTTCTCATGGGCGGGACGTAGGTCCTGGATCTCTGGTCGGGTGTCACCGTGACCGTCCTTCATGCGGGTGTGTTCACGGCTTGAAGGATGGGTCCGGCGGCCGGTCTTGTCAAACGGTCGCCCTAGGCGAGGCCCCTCTCGGCGAGCTCGGCCATGATGGCGACGCCGGCGGAGGTGCCGATGCGCTCGGCCCCGAGCTCAACCATCTTGAGGAAGGTGTCGGCGTCGCGGATGCCGCCGGCGGCCTTGACCTTCACGGCGGGGTCCGCGTTCTCGCGCATGAGGGCCACGTCCTCGAACGTGGCTCCGCCGGTGCCGAAGCCCGTGCTGGTCTTGATGAAGTCGGGGCGCACCTCGGAGGCGATCTCGCAGAGGCGGACCTTCTCGTCGTCGGTGAGGTAGCAGTTCTCGAAGATGACCTTCACGGTGACGTCGTTCTCGCGGCAGGCGTCGACGATCTCGACCATCTCGCGCTTCACGAGGTCCCACTGGCCGTTCTTGACGGCGGTGAGGTTGACCACGTAGTCGATCTCGTCGGCGCCGTTGGCGATGGCGTCGCGGGTCTCGAAGACCTTGGTGGCGATGGTGGTCTGGCCCAGCGGGAAGCCGATGGCGGCACCGGTGTGGACGCCGGTGTTGGCCAGCAGCGACGAGCAGAGCGCCGACTGCACGGAGTTCACGGCGACCATGGCGAAGCCGTTGTCGCGGGCCTCCCGGCAGAGCACCTCCATGTCCTTCTCGGAGGCGTCGGCGTGGAGGTTGGTGTGGTCGATCATGGCGGCGTAGCGGTTCATGGTCCCCCTCGGGTGCGGTGGTGTGCCTTCGACTGAACATATTACA
>CBCSOI010000171.1:0-4269 GCA_965141595.1 uncultured Atopobiaceae bacterium
AAAATCCGGCGTGCCCATGAAGACGACGCGCATGGCCGCCCCCCCTACTCGGTCTCGCCGGGGCGCACGCCCTCGGCGATGGCCTGACGGACACGGGTGGCCGCACGCATGCGGGCCATGGGGCCCAGATGGTCGAGCATCACGGTGCCGTGCAGGTGGTCGATCTCGTGCTGCAGGCAGCGGGCCAGCAGCGTGCCGTCGGCCTCGTAGCGCATGAGCTCGCCGTCGAGGTTCTGGGCGTGCACCACCACGTGGCGCGGGCGCTCCACCTCGACGGTGACGCCGGGGAACGACAGGCACCCCTCGGAGCCGGTGAAGGTCTCCTCGGACTGCTCCACGATCTGGGGGTTGATGAGCACGTAGGGGTTCTTCTTGGTGCCGTCGCCGTAGTCGCAGTCGATGACCACCATGGCCACCGACTCGCCCACCTGCGGGGCAGCCAGGCCGCAACCCTCGGCGGCGTACATGTCGTCGATCATGCGCTCGGCGAGGGCGCGTACCTCGTCGTCGATGGTCTGGATGGGGCTGGCCTCGCGGGTGAGCACGGGGTCGCCCATGAGGACGATGTCGTCGAGCATCGCATCTATATCGGCCATGGGTCTCCTCACGGTTGGTTTTCCACCCTGCATTCTACCCGGACGCAGGGAGTGCGAGCCGGGAGCAGCGGCGGTGTGTGCGTGGGGATGGCGGTGGGGCGGGCTCGGCGGCTTGCCGCGGGAGGCGTTGGAGGGAGAACGGGATTCCCCCTCGCTTCGAGAGCCGACGGTGCGGACAAATCCCGATTTCCCCTCACCCGGCGGCGGGGCGTGAGGAGAGATTGCGATTTGCCCTCACTTTGGGGCGAGAAATGCGGGGCAATCGTGATTTCCCCTCATCTCGAGAGCCGACAGTGCGGGCAAATGGCGATTTCCCCTCACCCGGCGGAAAAAAGTGAGGGGAAATCGGGATCGCTCCACATCGGGGCCGCATTGGGTGCGGAGTCGGCGTGCGGGACGGGAGACGTCCCTCCGCACGCCGGCCGCTCGTTTACGCAGGCCGGGTTAGATGCGCTCGAAGACCATGGTGGCCTAGATGCGGTCGCCGCCACCAAGACCCACGCTGCCGCTGGTGGGGGTTGAGATCGTGTGCAGGCGGTAACCCTTGGCCATCTGCTCGTTGATGACGTTCTTCAGCTCAACAAGGTTGCCGGAACCGGTACCGAGGAACTTCTCCTTGAGGGTAACCTGCATCACGACGTAGGGACGGTCGCTGCCCGAGGCCACCGAATATGAGGACTCCTTCTTCGCGTTCTCAAAGAAACCCATTGCATCCTCCTTGAAGCCTTATGTGAAGAGAAGTATACAGATTTTATTCAGATACCTGTGGTGAGAGCAATTGCTCGTCATGCCGTGAGCAGTCCCTGGTAGAACGCGCTTGGGAACAGGAAGGTGCGCTCCTTGCCGTCGAGGAAGACCGCCACCTTGCTCCGCTCACGCTCGACACCGACCACCTCGCCGTAGCCGAAGGTTCGCTTCATTTTGCGTCCATACTCCAGGCTGCCGGCCAGTTGGCCGGGTGCGGCAGTTCTTCCAGAGGCGGCAGCGACTCCATGATGTCCAGCGTCTCCATGGAGACGCGGATGACGCTCTCCACCAGGTCCACGATGTAGCGGGGGTTGTCCGGCGCATAGAGGTTGGGGTCGTTGACGATGCCGCTCTTCTTGTCCGTGGTCACCTTGTAGCGGCCCACGAGCCAGCCGAGGGCGCTCTTGCCGTTGACCACGTGATCCTGGGCCCGCTCGGGGATGCCGCGGAGGGTGAGGTTCTCGGCCACCTTGAGGACGGTGAAGTCCTTGACGAGCTTGCCGGCCTCCTTGTCGCGCACCTTGCCCCAGGCCATCTTCTCGGTCCGTCCGGGGTTCTCTGAGCAGCCGGCCTCTTCCACGGGCCAGGGCTCCACCGACTCGTAGTTCACATGGAGCTCGCCGAGCTTGCGGCCGGCCTCCTCGAACGCACGGAAATCCTTGGCGAGCGGTATGCGGGGCAGCTCCTTCTTGAGGTTGTTGGCAAAGCGCCTGCGGTACTCCGGCGAGTGGAGCAGGCCATAGACGTAGAAGAAGATGTCTTCCTTGGTGATAGAGGTGTCGTCGTAAGCCTGTTGGAAGACGGCGAGAGCCTCGTCGGTGATGGCATCGTGGCGCACGGGCTCGGAGCGGCCGAGAAGCCCATCGCCCGACGGCTCGTCGTACCAGTAGAGGGGGAAGCACTGGGATTTCTGCACAAGATCCAGACAGGGCACCATGTCTACCATGAAGCATGAGAAACCGTTATTGCCCGATCCCGTCACACATATCTCGATATTTGTGAGACAGTGAGGGGACATTGCTGGTAGGTCATTTCGGCCGCTTTTTCCCTTCATACCAGCCTCAGCCGTCACCCCTGTCAAAGAGGCAGCATTGGGGTTGCTGGTAGGTCCTTTCGCCCGCTCGCCTGCGGCGAGCGGGAAAAAGCGGGGTTGCTGGTAGGTCCTTTCGTTCATCGTCCGCTCGTAGTAAACCCACTGCTTGCAGAACGGCCTGTAGCAGCCCACTACGACCGAGTCCGGCACGTAGTCGATATTCATATGCCGCTTGGCATAATCCTCGATGCGCCTCGTCCAGCTGTAGCGCTTATCGTCCCTGGGAACGGTCTTTGAGCCCATGCATCTCATCTCATCGACAGCATCATTGGTATTGCCAATGAGTTCAGCCATCTGATGGGCGACCTGGCCCTTTGAGTAGCCCCATGCCCAAGGGTCCCTCTGTGTTTTCAGTCCGCAGGACCAAATATCAAAGAGTCCGAGGATACCCTTACGCTTCTCGATGCCCATGGGCGCGAATTCATACCAAGAGTCGTCTCGCTGATCGAGCCAGTCTCCGTGACGGTCGGGAATAACAGTGTCCCACTGGGGGTCGACGCCCACTGCCTCTTTGAGAATGTCCAACTTTTCCTGACGAGAGAGACCATCCCCGATATTCCGGTAATGTATTATCCCGCGCCCTGAAGATGCCGGGTTCTTAACCAGGAGCGTGACGGTTATCGGGGACTTAGAGCCACTTCCGAACAAATTGTCGCCCTCGGCATCGAGCTGCTCTCGGGAAAGCCGACGGAACTCTTTGTTTCCCCGTAGATCGTATACATATATATCGTTGAACTCTTCTGTGAAACAGCGCCTGACCCCTTCACCAGATTCGCCAGAGAGCCAGCCGCCTCCGGAGACGAAACACACTATTCCGCTGTCTCCAATGCGGTCGCTGGCCCAGCGGAACGCACGGATGTAGTGGTTGTAGAGAGAGTTCTTGTTGCTCGCCTTTGTATTCGCCGCATAGGTCTCGGCGATGCGCCCATCCAGCGTTTTGTACTTCGCGTTCTGGTTGCCCGTGTTGTTCTTGTCACCCGCACGGTACGGAGGGTTGCCCACGATCACCGTGATAGGAGTCGCCACCTGCTCCTCGATACGCTCGCTGTTCTCGAGGAACGTCGCCCGGTCGATGACGTTGTCCTCCTCCCCCAGCTGGAAGGTGTCGCAGAGGAGCGCCCCGGGGAACGGCTTGTAGGCCCCGCCCATGCGGGCGTGGTAGGACTGCTCGATGTTGATGTCCATGATGGTGGCGGCCAACGGCACGATCTCGTTGGAGTGCAGGTCGTGCTCGTACTTGTAGGGCAGGTCCTCGTCCGAGATGAGGGTGGGGTCCTCGATGAGTCGTGTGAGGTAGGTGCCAGTGCCGGCAAAGCCGTCGAGGACGTGCACACCCCTGTCTCCCAAACTCTGGCCGAACTCCCGCTCGAGGGCCCTCTGCACCATGTGGAGCTGGGCGTCCACCACCTCCACGGGCGTGTACACGATGCCCAGCTCCTCGGCGGTGCCCTTGAAGGCCGCGGCAAAGAAGTCGTTGTAGAGCTCCTTGATGAGGTTCTGCTTGGCCGTGTCGCTCTGCACCTGGGAGGCGATGACGCGCACCTGGGAGTAGAGGTCTGTGAGCTCGGAGCTGTCCAGCGACGACTCGAGGCCCGCGTCGTAGAGGGCCGATAGCGCGCGCTCGATGCCCGCCACGATGGGGTTGCCCTCGCGCACCTGGTCCTGGTTGAACAGGGCGTCGAAGATGGGGCGCGTCACCTCGTGCTGGGCCAGCACGTCGACGGCGCGGTCGGCGTCGTAGTCGGGGTTCAGGGTGTCGCGGAGGCCGGCGAGGAACTCGCCGAAGGCGTCGGCCGCCTCGGCGTAGCGGATGGCGAAGTCGGGCGTGTAGAC
>CBCSOI010000172.1:0-4264 GCA_965141595.1 uncultured Atopobiaceae bacterium
CGGGCGTCCCCGGGGTTGGAACCTTGAAGGGCCTACTTGGCCTTGCAGCCCACGAAGTCGATGCCGGTGCAGCCGATGGCCTGGAAGCCGTCGATCTTGTCGCCCCAGACGCCGGTGGGGGTCACGCGGTGCAGCAGCGGGTACAGGGGCACCTGCTCGGCGAGGAGGTCGAAGCACTGGTTCCAGGTGTCCTGCTGGGCGTCGCCGGACTCGGTGACGGCCTTGGCCATGAGGGCCTGGAGCTCGGTGCACTTGTCCATGCCCTGCCAGCCGTAGCGGGACTGGGTCCAGATGCCGTCGCCGTAGAACCAGCTCATGAGGAGGTCGGGGTCGTTGCCGAAGACCGAGGGGTCGCCGGAGGCGAGGACGACGTCGTAGGGGCACACGCCGGAGGCGTCGGGCGTGGCCTGGTTGGCGTAGAGGTCGGAACTCTTCTGGGAGTTGAGCTCGACCTCGAGGCCGGCGGCGATGAGGTCCTGCTGGATCTGGGCGGCGATCTCGGTGATCCAGGCGGTGTCGGTGGTCTGGAGGGTCAGCTTGGTGCCCGTGGCCCCGGCCTCGTTGAGCAGGCTCTTGGCCTTCTCGACGTCGTAGGTGTAGACCGTGGAGGCCTTGTGGTAGCCGGGGAAGTTCTCGGGCAGGTAGCAGGTGGCCGGCTGTGCGAGGCCGTCGAGGGCGTTCTCGATGAGCTTCTCGACGTCGACGGCGTAGAAGAAGGCCTGGCGCACGCGGACGTCGTCGAACGGCTTCTTCTTGAGGTTGAACATGAAGAAGGGCAGGTTGAAGCCCTGGACCTTGTCGACGGTGATGCCCTGGCCCTCGAAGTTGGAGATCTGGTCAGCAGGTACGGCCTCGCAGACCATGGTGGTGCCCTCGGTCATGGCCGTGACGCGCGGGTCGTTGTCGACGAGGACGGAGAACTCGACGGGATTGCTGGCCGGCTTGGGTCCGTTGTAGTTCTCGTTGATGGAGAGCTTGATGGACTGCTCGGTGGACTCGTCGTACTTCCAGGGGCCGGTACCCACGGGGAGCTTGGTGAGCTCGTCCTTGGACATGGAGGCCGGGCAGATCTTGATGATGCAGAGACGCTTCTTCATGATCTCGGGGTCGAAGGCGTTCTTGAGCTTGAAGGTGACGCCCTTGTCGCCGTCGGCCTCGACGGAGTCGATGAAGGTGAGCATGGGCTCGTAGATGTTGCCCTTGTACTCCTCGTCGATGCCCGCGGCGCGCTGCCAGGACTTGATGACGTCGTCCGGAGTGACCTCGGTACCGTCGGAGAACTTGGCGCCGTCGCGGAGCTGGACCTTGTACTCGGTGTCGGAGACCTTCTCGATGTCCTCGGACGCGGCCAGGGCGGCGAAGGCCTCCATCTTGGCGTAGTCGAACTCGAAGAAGCCCTCGGCCACGCACCAGTTGGCGGCCATGCCGGTGGCGCTGGAGGTGGACAGCGGGTCGAGGTTGCCCTGGTTCTGGTAGGCCAGGCCCGCGGTCAGGGTGGCGTCGGCGCCGGCGGAGCCGGAGCCGGAGTCGGACGACGTGTCGTCACCGCTCCCACCGCAGCCGGCAAGGCCGAGGCCCGCCGCGACGGCGGCCGTGCCACCGAGGCCGAGGAAGGTGCGACGCGTCATGCCTTTGTCAAACATTGCGTTTCTCCTGTCTTCTCTGGCGGGAACCCGCCCCTTTAAGCCGGTTTTCATGATAGGCCGGAGGCAATTCCGTACTCTCACAGCTGATATTATTGTCGGCGAACGGTCGCGCACGACCGGGAAGGCAAGGCGAAGCCACAGGCGGAATAAAACATGCCTACTCACGCGAACGGACGGTTTTCCTACGGGAAAAGGCAACGTATTGCCCGGTGCGGGACTGTCCCCACGTTTTTCGGAGCAACCTATCCATCAGGGTCGATGCATAAGAACTGAGACCTGTCAACAACGATTCCGGGAGCGGAGGCGCCCATGCTCGCCGACCTTCATACGCACACACGATACTCGGACGGGACCTGCGACGCGGCCGCGCTGGTCGCCGCCGCCGAGGCCGCGGGGGTGGCGCTGCTCGCCGTGACCGACCACCTTACGCTGCCCCCATGCATGGACCCGGGATGCGAGTGCTCCGTTGCCGAGGGGGACCTCCCGGCCCTCGCGCTCGACGTGGCCGCCGCGGCGGCGGGAGCGGCGGTGGAGGTGGTCCTGGGGTTCGAGTGCGACTGGTACCCGGGGTGCGAGACGAACATCGCGCACTGGTCCCGAGGGGCGGCACTGCTCCTGGGCTCGGTCCACTGGATCGGGTCGCAGGAGGGCGGCGCGTGGATCGACGACCCCGGCGACCTCCACATCTGGAAGGAGCTGGGCCCCGACGAGGTCTGGCGCCGCTACGGGGAGGCCTGGTGCGCGGCGTGCGAGAGCCCGGCGGGGTTCGACGTCATGGCCCACCCGGACCTGCCGTTCCGGTTCGCGAACGAGGGGCTGGCACCCACCGTGGGCCTCTCGGGCACCTTCTCGGCCATGGCGGAGTGCGCCCACGACACCGGGCGGCGCGCCGAGGTCTCCACGGCGGGCCTGCGCAAAGGCGTGGGGGCGTTCTACCCGTGCGGCGAGCTGCTCGACGCGTTCGTGCACGCCGAGGTGCCCGTCACCTTCGGCAGCGACGCCCACCGGGCCGAGGACGTGGCCTGGGGCCTCGGACGGGCGCACGCCTATGCCTGGGAGCACGGCCTGAGGGCCCAGGAGGTGCCGGGCAGGGACGGCTGGCGGAGCGTCCCGCTGTAGGGGCAGGCAGGCCCACGGTGTGACAGCGAATGTGCCCGGCCAAAGTGGGACAAAAGTGCCCGACCATTGGGACAAAAGTGTCCGAGTGATGGGACGACATATCGCCAGATACACGCGGCCTCTCGAATTGCCTTCGACGATGCATGCGCCCGGGCCCTCACGTCGAAGGCCCCGCAGCGGCTATTTGAAGCGCGCCGCCAGCTCCCCCGCCAGCTCCTCGAGCGAGACGCCCTGTCGCTCGAGGCAGACCATGAGGTGGTAGACGAGGTCGGCGGCCTCGTAGCGGATATGGTCGTGGTCGCGGTCCTTGGATGCGAGCGCCACCTCCACGGCCTCCTCGCACACCTTCTTGAGCACGCGGTCCTCGGGCCCCTTGAGCAGGCGCACGGTGTAGGAGGCCTCGGGGTCGGCGTCCCAGCGTCCCGCGATGGTGGCCGCAAGCTCCTCGAGCACGGGCCCGACGGGCCTCGGCTCCACGCCGGCTGTCCTCTCCCCCATGGCTCAGTCCTCCTCGAAGTCGACGGCGGCCGTGGGCGAGAGCTCCCGGAAGAAACAGGAGCGGTTGCCGGTGTGGCAGGCGGGGCCCGGCGAGTCCACCTCCACGAGGAGGGTGTCGCCGTCGCAGTCCACCAGAATGCGCCGCACGGTCTGCACGTTGCCGCTCGTTGCACCCTTGTTCCAGAGCTCCTTGCGCGAGCGCGACCAGAACCACGTGGTCCCGGTCTCGCGGGTGAGCTCGAGGGAACGCTCGCTCATCCATGCCACCATGAGCACCTCGCCGGTACCGGCCTGCTGCACGACGGCCGGCACGAGGCCGTTCGCGTCGAGCCGCACGGTGACCTGGTCCACCTCCACGACGCCGTCGGCGCCGTCCTGTGCACGGTCCATGGGGTCTCCTCCCCTACATACGTAAGCGTTCCAAGAAGCATAGCGCCGCGCGCCGCCCCGCCGTAGCCTAGAAGTCCAGCCTCACCGGGATGCCCTGGCTCGCCATGTACTCCTTGACCTGCCTCACCGAGAAGGTCCCGAAGTGGAAGACGCTCGCCGCGAGCACGGCGTCGGCCTCGCCCTCGAGGACGCCCTCGGCGAAGTGCTCGAGGCTCCCCACACCTCCCGAGGCGATCACGGGGATGGGCACGGCGCGGGCCACGGTGCGGGTGAGCGCGAGGTCGAAGCCCTCCTTGGTGCCGTCGCGGTCCATGGAGGTGAGCAGGATCTCGCCGGCGCCGCGGCGTGCGGCCTCCTCGCACCAGGCCACGGCGTCGATGCCCGTGGCGGTGCGCCCGCCGGCGGTGTAGACCTCCCAGCGGTTGGGGCCTGCGGCCCGCGCGTCCACGGCGCACACCACGGCCTGGCTGCCGAAGGCCGCCGCGGCGGCCGAGATGAGCGACGGGTCGCGCACGGCTGCGGAGTTGACCGAGACCTTGTCGGCGCCCGCCGCCACCATGGCGCGCATGCCCGCGAGGTCGCGGAAGCCGCCGCCCACGGCGTAGGGGATG
>CBCSOI010000173.1:0-4197 GCA_965141595.1 uncultured Atopobiaceae bacterium
AAGCCGCACCTGCGTCGAGGGCCCCTTACCGCGCGGCCTTGGTGTGCATAGACCATCAATTGCGCAACAGACGAAGTGACAGAAGGGCCAGGCGCCGCCGTCACGCGCCGACAGCTCCCCGTTGATGCATTGCGCAACCCGGTGCGTTAGGATGCCCCCATCGAAAGGAGTCCCTACCGTGAACATCGCACTGCTCGAGCCCCTCTCCGTGCCCGACAAGACCGTGGCCGAGCTCTCGGCGCCGCTCGTGGAGGCGGGCCACAACTTCAAGGCCTTCCCCACCCGCACCACCGATCCCGACGAGCTGCGGGAACGTGCCCAGGGCGCCGACATCGTCATCATCGCCAACACGCCGTTCCCGGCGGGCGTCGTCGAGGCGCTGCCCAAGCTCAAGCTCGTGGACGTGGCCTTCACCGGCGTGGACCTCGTGGACGTCGCCGCCTGTCGCGCCCAAGGTGTCACCGTGTGCAACTGCGCCGGCTACTCCGACACCGCGGTGGCCGAGCTCGTGATGGGCCTCACCGTCGACGTGCTGCGCCGCGTGCCCTCCGGCCAACGGGCCGTGCGCGACGGCGGGACCTCCGAGGGCCTCATGGGCACCGAGATCGCCGGAAGGACCGTGGGTATCGTGGGCACAGGGCACATCGGCACCCGGGTGGCCGCGCTCTTCTCGGCCTTCGGCGCCACGGTGCTGGGCTACGCGAGGCACCCCAACCCCGACTGCATGAAGCTCGGCGTGAGCTACCGCGGGCTCGACGCCCTCCTGGCCGAGTCCGACATCGTCTCGGTGCACCTGCCGCTCACCGAGGCCACCCGCGGCTTCATCGACGCCGAGAAGATCGCCGCCATGAAGAAGGGTGCCGTGCTCGTGAACTGCGCCCGCGGCCCCATCGTGGACGCCAAGGCGCTCGCCGACGCCCTCGTCTCGGGCCACCTAGGCGGAGCCGCCGTGGACGTGTTCGACCGGGAACCGCCGCTGGGCCCGGACGACCCGCTCCTCTCGGCGCCCCGCACGGTGCTCACGCCCCACGTGGGCTACTACACCGCCGAGGCCATGGAGCGACGCGCCAAGATCGCCTTCGCCAACGTGGCGGCGTTCTGCGAGGGCAACCCCCAGAACGTGGTGGCGTGACGGGAATCCGCTTCATAAATTAAGCAATGTGACAGAAGTGCCCGACCATTGGGACAAAAGTGTCCGGGTGATGGGACAGCGGAAGGGCGGGCGCGACCGGATCGGTTCCGGCCGCGCCCGCCCTCTTCGGTGACGCTGTGTGACGGCTAGTCCTCGGGGTCCTCGGGGCTCTTGGGGTCCTTGGGGTCGAGCTCGTGGTCGAGCTCCTCCTCGGGCTCGTGGGCCTCCTCGCTGCCCAGCTCGTCCAGGCCGCCGTCACCCGTGGCGTCGCCGGCGGGCTTGACAACGTGGCCCGCCTCGGCGGCCTCCTCGTTGGCCTTCTCCTCGGGATGGGCCTGGAGGTACTCGTCCCAGGTGTCGTCGAGCAGGGCCTGCACGGCCTCGCCCTCCACGGTCTCGCGCTCCAGCAGCACGCCCGCCATGGTACGGATCTGGTCGGCGTGCTCCTCGAGGATGGCCTTGGCCTTCTCGTGGGCCTGGCGCATGATGCGGCTCACCTCGCCGTCGATGCGCAGGGCGGTCTCGGGCGAGTAGTCCTGCTTGTCGGCGTAGTCGCGGCCCAGGAACACCTCGTGCTGGGCCTCGCCGAACACCTGGGTTCCCAGCACCTTGGACATGCCGTAGCGGGTGACCATCTGGCGAGCCAGCTTGGTGGCACGCTCGAGGTCGTTGGAGGCGCCGGTGGTGATGTCCTCGCAGAAGAGCTCCTCGGCGGTGCGGCCGCCCAGCAGCACGGCGATCTGCTCGAACATGGCGTTGCGGGTCTGGAGGAAGTGGTCCTCCTCGGGCAGGGACAGGGTGTAGCCCAGGGCCTGGCCGCGGGGCACGATCGTGATCTTGTGCACCGGGTCGGCGTTGGAGAGGTAGTGGCCCACCAGCGCGTGGCCCGACTCGTGGAAGGCGATGGTGGTGCGCTCGAGCTCGGACACCACGCGGCTCTTGCGCTCGGGGCCGGCGATGACGCGCTCCATGGCCTCCTCGATCTCCTCCATGCCGATGGCGTCCTTGTCGCGCCGGGCGGCGAGGAGGGCGGCCTCGTTCATGAGGTTGGCGAGGTCGGCACCGGTGAAGCCGGGGGTGAGCTTGGCGAGGGCGCCGTACTCGACGTCCGGCTCCAGGGGCTTGTTGGCGCTGTGCACCTGCAGGATCTTCTCGCGGCCCTTGACGTCGGGGCGGTCCACCGTGATCTGGCGGTCGAAGCGACCGGGGCGCAGCAGGGCCGGGTCGAGGACGTCGGGGCGGTTGGTGGCGGCGATGAGAATGACGGTGGCGTTGCCCTCGAAGCCGTCCATCTCCACGAGGAGCTGGTTCAGGGTCTGCTCGCGCTCGTCGTGGCCGCCGCCCAGGCCGGCGCCACGCTGACGGCCCACGGCGTCGATCTCGTCGATGAAGACGATGGCGGGCGCGGCCGCCTTGGCCTGCTTGAAGAGGTCGCGCACGCGGCTGGCGCCGACGCCCACGAACATCTCGACGAAGTCGGAGCCCGAGATGGAGAAGAACGGCACGTTGGCCTCGCCGGCCACGGCCTTGGCGAGCAGCGTCTTGCCGGTGCCCGGAGGGCCCATGAGCAGCACGCCGTGGGGGATCTTGGCGCCCATGCGCTGGAAGCGCTCGGGGTTGACGAGGAAGTCGCGGATCTCGCGGATCTCGGCCACGGCCTCGTCGATACCGGCCACGTCGGAGAACTTGACCGTGGGGCGGGTCTCCTCGGTGGTCTTGGCCTTGGTCTTGCCGAACTGCATGGCACCGGAGTTCTGCCCCTGCATGCGGTTCATGAAGTAGAACATGAACACGATGATGATCACCGTGGGCAGGAGCGCGAAGAGGAACTCCATGCCGGCCGCGGAGTCGCTCGTGTCCACCGTGAAGTCGGTGTCGGGGTGGGCGGCCATAAGCTCCTCGAGGGAGTCGGCCCCGGCGTAGGAGCTGGTGAACGAGGAGAGGTCGGACTCGCTGCCCACCTTGTCCTTGTCCTCCCAGTAGGTGCCGGTGACCGTGCCCGACGACGAGGACCACGTGGCGCTCTTGACGCGCCCGTCGTCGACGGCCGTCACGAACTCGCTCGTGGAGAGCCTGCCCCCGCTCTTGGGGGCGGCCGCCTGGGTCTGGCCGGCCTGCCCGCCGTCGCCCTGGGAGGCCTGGGGCGTGCCCGCCCCTCCCATCGACCAGAACAGGTAGCCGGCGCAGGCCACGAGGATGAGCACGTAGAGAAGGTTGGTGCGGGACGGCCCGGGCCTCTTGCCCGACGGCCCCGTGGGCCTTCCGGTGGGTTTTTGGTCGGCCATGTGGTTACCCCCTGCCGGGCCGAAGGCCCCTCCCCGCTGCTGGGCGCGCTCGCCCTAGGAGTAGCACTCCGGCTTGAGAACTCCGATGTATGGAAGGTTGCGGTAGCGCTCCGCATAATCCAGACCATACCCGACGATGAACTCGTTTGGCACGTGGGCGCCCACAAACTTGGGGACGACGGAGCAGTCGCGGTCCTCGACGTCCTTGACGAGGAACGCCGCCACCTCCACGGAGGCGGGGCCGCGGGACTGCAGCATGTTGATGAGGTACGACAGGGTCAGGCCGGAGTCGAGGATGTCCTCGACGATGACGACGTGGCGGCCCTCGATGCGGGAGTCGAGGTCCTTGAGGATGCGAACGACACCGGAGGACGACGTGGCGTCGCCGTAGCTGGAGACGGCCATGAAGTCGACGGTGAGCGGCGCCTTGATGGCCCGCATGACGTCGGCCATGACGACCACGGCACCCTTGAGGACGCAGACGACCAGCGGGTTCTTGTCGGCGTACTCCTCGGTGATCTCGCGGCCCATCTTCTCCACGATGCCCGCGATGTCCTCCTCCGAGAAGACCACGCGCTCGATGTCGGGATGCAGCTCTGCCATGACGGCTTCCTCTCCTCGATGCCTCCTCATGCGCCGTGCAGGTTCAATACTAGCAGGGTCTTTGTGGCCGGCTCCACACGGCTGCGCTCGTCGGCCCGCACGCCGGCCACCCAGACCACGGGGCCCGTGGCGCCGGTGCGCACCACCGGCACGGAGGCGCGGTCGCGGGCGGGGATG
>CBCSOI010000174.1:0-4178 GCA_965141595.1 uncultured Atopobiaceae bacterium
ATGGACCTGCTGCGCGACACCGCCATCCTCTGGGACGGCCAGGTGCGCATGGCCAACCTGTCCATCATCTGCTCCCACTCCGTGAACGGCGTGGCCAAGATCCACACCGACATCCTGGAGCGCGAGGTCCTCAAGGACTTCTACGAGCTCACGCCCGAGAAGTTCAACAACAAGACCAACGGCATCTCGTTCCGCCGCTTCCTCGGCAACGCCAACCCCAGCTACTCCCGGCTCATCACTGACGCCATCGGCGACGGCTGGCTCGACGACGCCAGCGAGCTCAAGCGCCTCGAGGCCTTCTCGGCCGACCCGGTGTTCCTCGACGCCATGGCCGACTCCAAGCGTCTCAACAAGGAGCGCCTGGCCAGGTACGTGCGCGAGCAGACCGGCGTGGAGCTCGACTGCGACAGCGTCTTCGACGTCCAGGTGAAGCGCTTCCACGCCTACAAGCGCCAGCTGCTCAACATCTTCAAGGTGATGGACGTCTACAACCGCATCGTCTCCGACCCCACCTTCCGGCCCCGCCCGACCTCCTTCATCTTCTCGGGCAAGGCCGCCCAGAGCTACACCTACGCCAAGGAGGTCATCCGCCTCATCAACTCCGTGGCCGACGTCGTGAACAACGACCCCCGTGCCAACGGGACGATCAAGGTGGCCTTCATCCCCAACTTCTCCGTGGGCAACGCCGAGCTCATCTACCCGGCTGCCGAGATCTCCGAGCAGATCTCCACCGCCGGCATGGAGGCCTCCGGCACGTCCAACATGAAGCTCATGGCCAACGGCGCCATCACGCTGGGCACCCTCGACGGCGCCAACGTCGAGATCGCCCAGCTGGCCGGCCGCGACAACATCGAGATCTTCGGCCTCGAGGTGGCCGACGTCGAGGGCTACAAGTCCCGCGGCGACTACTTCGCCTGGGACGAGTACAACCGCGACCGCGACCGCCTCGGCCGCGTGGTCGACGAGCTCGTCGACGGCACCTTCTCCCGCCTGTCCGGTGACTTCAACCTCATCCACGACGGCCTCATGCACCAGAACGACGCCGACTTCGTCCTCAAGGACTTCCGTTCCTACGTCTCGGCGTGGGAGCACCTGGGCGAGGTCTACGGCGACCGCCGCCGCTGGAACCAGATGGCACTTGCAAATACTGCGAACTCCGGATTCTTCAGCTCCGACCGAACCATCCGCGAGTACGCTGAAGACATCTGGCACGTTTAGAGTATTTTCAAATTGAGGGAGGGGCCGGCACGGCCGGCCCTCTGACAGATCGGAAGGGGTGTCAAATGAGCAAGAAGGAGTGCCTCGCCATGCTTCTTGCCGGTGGCCAGGGTTCCCGTCTTGGAGCTTTGACCCGGTCCATCGCCAAGCCCGCCGTGTCCTTCGGCGGCAAGTACCGCATCATCGACTTCGCACTTTCCAACTGTGCGAACTCCGACATCAACACCGTCGGCGTGCTGACGCAGTACCGGCCCTACCTGCTTCACAGCTACATCGGGACCGGCGCGGCCTGGAACCTCGACGAGCGCGGGGCGGGCGTCTCCGTGCTCCCGCCGTTCGCCACCGAGGCCGGCGGCTCCTGGTACGCCGGCACGGCCGACGCCATCTACCAGAACCTTGGCTACATCGAGAGCAACGACCCCGAGTACGTGCTCATCCTCTCGGGTGACCACCTGTACTCCATGGACTACCGCAAGATGCTGGACGTCCACATCAAGAACAACGCCGACCTCACCATCTCGGTCATGCCCGTGCCGTGGGACGAGGCCAGCCGCTTCGGCATCATCACCAAGGACGAGGACGACTCGGTGCTCAAGTTCACCGAGAAGCCGGCCCAGCCCGACTCCAACCTCGCCTCCATGGGCATCTACATCTTCTCCACCGACACCCTGGTGAAGGCCCTCAAGGAGGACGCCGTCGACCCCGACTCCGAGCACGACTTCGGCAACAACATCATCCCGAAGATGCTCGAGGAAGGCCGCCGCATCTTCTGCTACGAGTTCCACGGCTTCTGGCGCGACGTCGGCACCATCTCGTCCTACCACGATACCGCCATGCAGCTGCTGGGCGCCAACCCGGAGTTCAACCTGTACAACAAGGACTTCCCGGTCATGAGCAACGCGCCCACCCGTCCGCCCCACCTCATCGGCACCGCCGCCTCGGTGGACGACTCGCTCGTGGCCAACGGCTGCCGCGTGTTCGGTGACGTCAAGCACTCCATCCTGTCCACCGACGCCTATGTGGGCCCGCGCGCCCACGTGGTCGACTCCATCCTGCTGCCCGGCGCCAAGGTCATGGCCGGCGCCTACGTGGTGAACGCCATCCTGGGCGAGGGCGCCGTCGTGGAGGAGAACGTCAAGTTCGGCAGTGTCGACAAGGTCAAGGACACCGTCGTCGTCGGTGACAACGTCGTCGTTGGAAAGGGGGAGGAGTAACCGTGGATCGCTGCATCGGACTCATCACCGCCAATTATTCCGTCAAGAACCCGAGTGCCCTCACCGAGTCGCGCCCCCCTGCGGCGCTCCCGGTGGCCGGCCGCTACCGCATGGTCGACTTCGCCCTGTCCAACATGGTGAACGCCGGCATGCGCACCGTGGGCCTCATCCTGCCCTACAACTACCGCGCCCTCATGGACCACGTCGAGAGCGGTAAGGACTGGTCGCTCGACCGCAAGCACGGCGGCCTGTTCATGCTGCCCGGCTCCGCCTTCGGCAGCTCGCGCTCCGGCGCCCGCTTCCTCATCCGCGACCTCATCGAGAACCGCATGTTCCTCGAGAAGGAGACCCGTCCCTACGTGGTCCTCTCGGCCGCCAACATCATCCTCAACATGGACTACACCGAGCTCATCGACCAGCACGTGAAGTCCGGCGCCGACATCACCGTGGTGACCAAGCGCGCCTCCGAGGAGAACGTCTCCCTCACCGGCTTCCACACCGAGAACGGCCGCGTGACCGGCGTGCACCAGGGCGTCCAGTTCGGCGACACCGCCTTCATGGACACCTTCATCGTCTCCATCGACATCCTCAGGCAGCTGCTCGACTGGTACAAGGCCGTGGACTACCTCGACCTCTTCGAGGCCCTCATCGCCGACCTCGACCGCGTCAACATCCAGACCTTCACCTTCGACGGCCCGGCCATGGCGGTCTTCTCGGCCAAGTGCTTCTACAAGAACTCGATGAAGCTCCTGGACCCCGAGATCGACGACGAGATCTTCGGCGACGACCGCCCCATCTACACCAAGGCCCACGACAACCCGCCCGCGAAGTACGAGCCGGGCTCCAAGGTGTCCAACGCCCTGGTCGCCGGCGGCTCCCGCATCGCCGGCTGCGTCGAGAACTCCATCCTCGGCCGCAACGTCATCGTCGAGGCCGGCGCCACCGTCCGCAACGCCATCATCATGCAGTCCTGCACCGTCGAGAGCGGCGCCCGCGTGGAGAACGCCATCATCGACCGTGACAACGTGGTGCCCGCCCGCACCGAGCTCCGCGGCACCTCCGAGGACGTGCTCATCAAGGGGAAGGGATCCCTCTAGTGTCCGCCAAGGTTCGCAGGAAGCTCCGCATCGTCTTCGCCTCCGCCGAGGCCGCCCCGTTCACCAAGACGGGCGGCCTGGGCGACGTGGCCGGCTCGCTGCCCAAGGCCCTCGCGGCCGCGGGCTGCCGCGTCGCGGTCATGACGCCCAAGTACGGCTCCATCAAGCAGGAGTACGTCGACCGGATGGAGCACGTCTGCGACTTCTACCTCAACATGGGGTGGCGCAGCGAGTACTGCGGCCTCGAGCGCATCGTGTCCGACGGCGTGGAGTTCTACTTCATCGACAACGAGCACTTCTTCAAGCGCGACGGCGGCCTCTACGGCTACTTCGACGACGGCGAGCGCTTCGCGTTCTTCTCCAAGGCCATCACCGAGAGCCTGCAGTACCTGCCTGACTTCCGGGCCGACGTCCTGCACTGCAACGACTGGCAGACCGCCCTCGCGCCCGTGTTCCTGCGCGAGTACTACCAGGGCCTCCCGCTCTACGACAACGTGCGCACCGTGTTCTCCGTGCACAATGCCAAGTTCCAGGGCCAGTACGGCGACTCCGTGCTCGACACCGCCGGCCTGCTCTCGGCGCCCAAGGCCGTCAACCAGATGTACTGCGGCCCCAAGACGGTGAACTTCATGCAGGGCGCGCTCATCTA
>CBCSOI010000175.1:0-4165 GCA_965141595.1 uncultured Atopobiaceae bacterium
AACTCGAGGGCCATGATCTTCACGGTCTCGGTGCTCGCCATCTGGTCCTCGGCGTGGAGGAGGATGTGGGGCGCCTCGGCGTCGCGCTCGCCCGCGGCGTCGGCCTGGAGGAGCTTGAGGTGCACGTCGTGGCCGCCGGCGAAGGCGGTGTCGCCCTCGGCGATGAGGGACTGGGCGCCCTCGAAGTCGCCCTCGCGGGCCTTGGAGATGGCGTTCACGTAGCACGACTTCGCCGTGCCCACGTAGCTGATGATCTCGAAGCAGGTGAGCTGGAGCTCGTTCATGTCGTCCATGGGGTCTCTCCCTCCGCCCGGGCGTGCCGGGCGTCTCTCGTCTTCAAAAAAAGGGGCGCACCGCGGCGTGGCGCGCCCCCTCCGGTGCGGTCCGATGCGCCCTTAGAGCTTGGCGAGGGCGTCGTCCAGGATCTTGGGGGCGTTCATGCGGCCGTAGTCGACCATGGCGATGACGTCCACGGGCTTGTCGGTGGCCTTCTCGAAGTCACCCTTGGCGTAGCCGATCTGGGGGCCGAGGAGCAGGACGTCGGCGGTGTCGAGGGCCTCCATGGCCTCGGCCATGGGACGGGCCTCGATCTCGATGTCGAGGCCACGGCTCTTGGCCTCGTTCTGCATCTTCTGGACCAGGAGCGAGGTGGACATACCGGCGTTGCACACGAGCATGATCTTCTGCATGGTTCCTCCTGTTGTTCGTTGCCGAGCTCTGGGGTCAGTGTAGGCGCTGAAAGGCCGGTGAAAGATGGGCCGTCGGGGAGCGCGGGGAGGCCTGTCCCCCGACGGCCGGGGATGGTGCTGCGGGGTCTTAGGCGGCGTCGCTCATCTCGAGCTGCTGGGCCTGGGCGCGCTCGGAGACCTTCATGAAGGGCAGCCAGACGGCCATGCCGATGGCGATCTCGATGATCTGCCAGACCGCGGCGCGCCAGTCCATGCCGGTGGAGAAGAGGGCGGAGAGGACGGGCGGGGTGGTCCAGGGGGCCTGGACGACGCAGGGGGAGATCCAGCCGATGCAGGTGAGGCCGTAGGTGGCGGCAATGAAGATGTCGGGCAGGATCACGAAGGGGATCATGAGGGCGATGTTGTAGACGATGGGGTAGCCGTAGATGACGGGCTCGTTGATGTTGAAGAAGCCGGGCAGGATGGAGAGCTTGGCGATGTCGCGGGACGCCTTGTTCTTGGAGAAGAGGAAGGTGTCGAGCAGGAGCATGAACGTGCAGCCGGAGCCGCCGATGAGGGCGAAGGAGTTGACGATCTGCATGTTCATGTAGTGGTCGGCGGGGATGGCCTCGCCGGCGGCGTAGAAGGCCATGTTCTCGACGATGAGCACGGTGAGGATGGGCTCGGCCAGGACGCCGGAGATGGTGGACTGGTGGATGCCCAGGCAGAACAGCAGGTTGGCCACGGTGTAGATGACGATGACCGCGAGCGGGCCGGCGTTCATGACGTTCTTGAGGGGCGCGGAGACGCACGTGGCGATGATGTCCCTGAGGTTGGTGCCCCAGATGCCGTGCAGGAGCGCGGCGACCACGGCGAAGACGGACAGGGTGAGCAGCAGCGGGATCATGACGTTGAAGGACTTGCCCACCGCCGGCGGCACGCCGTCGCCGAGGTTGATCTTGAGCTTCTCGACAGACGAGATCTTGATGAAGAGGGTCGTGGCGAGAAGGCCGACGATGATGCCGGCGAACAGGCCGTTGGCGCCGGTGTTGGTGGTGGAGATGACGCCGGAGGCCTCGGTGGTCACCGCGGCGTCCTCGGCGATGCCGAGGGTGTTGGCGATGTCCACGGCCTCGAGGGTCTGGGTGGCGGCCCCGGTCTCACCGGCGCTCACGGCGTAGGTGAGGTTGGCCACGGCGGTGTTCACGGTCTGCGGGAACATGATGACGAGGCAGCTGATGCTCACCACAAGGCAGGCGATGGCGTTGCCGAATCTCTTGTTGTTGGCGAAGCAGTAGCCGATGGCGCCGCAGAGGAGGATGGCGGCGAAGGACAGGGTGCCCTGGGTGATGGCGTTTCCCCAGTACTGGGCGGCGGCCAGGCCGTCACCGGAGAGGAACAGCGGGAACACGACGTTGTTGATGAGGAAGGCGATGCCGGCCAGGATGTAGATGGGCATGATGGTGGCGAAGCCGTCGCGCAGCGACCGCAGATGCACCTGGTTGCCCACCTTCGCCGACACTTCGGCGAACTTGTCGAGGAAGGCTTGGCCCTTGCCTGATGCCATGGTGTCTCCTTAACTCTTCTCTTCCTTGCTGGACTCTCTTGCTCTCTCTATGGGGCGGACGGCCGCCCCTCTCGGGCCCCGGCCGGGGCTCCCCTCCCCGGCCGAAGGCCGTTACGAGACGATGTGGGAGGTGGCCACCTGGCGCATCCAAGCGGCGGAAAGCTTGGGGACGCGGCGGTAGTTCTCCATGAGGTCGACCTCGATGAAGCCGTAGCGGTTCTTGAAGGCGTTGTTCCACGACCAGTTGTCGATGGCACCCCAGTAGTGGTAGCCCACGCAGTGGGCGCCGTCCTCGATGGCCTTGGCGATCCAGGTGAGGTGCTGGCGCACGAAGTCGATGCGGTAGTCGTCCTGCACCTGGCCGGAGGCGTCGCGGTTCTTGTACTCGCCCTCGATGCCCATGCCGTTCTCGGAGACGAACCACTCGAGGTCGGGGTAGTCGCGGGCGGCGGTCATGCCGAAGTCGTAGATGCCCTTGGGGTAGACCTCCCAGCCGCGGCTCTCGTTCATGACGGCGTCGGGCCACACGTACCTGTCGGCGAAGACGGGGCAGCCGGCGTCGTCGACGTCGCGCGAGGGGGCCTGGACGCGGGTGGGCTGGTAGTAGTTGCAGCCCAGCCAGTCCACGGTGCCGCGGGCGAGGATCTCGTCGTCGCCGGGGCGCACGGGGAGCACGCAGCCGCGCTCGGCCAGGGTCTCCACGACGTCGGCGGGCAGCTCGCCCTTGGTGACGAGGTCGAGCCACCAGCGGTTGTTGATGCCGTCCACCATGCGCACGGCCTCGAGGTCGGCGTCGGAGGGGTCGTCCTTGGTGTAGGGCGGCATGAAGGCGTTGATGAGGCCGATACGGGCGTCGTCGCGCACGAGGCCGGCGGACCTGGCCTCGCGGAAGGCCTGCACGCCCTTGGCGTGGGCGACGGAGATGTTGTACTGCACCGTGCGGGCGCGGTTGAAGTTCTTGATGAAGGGCCACCACACGCCCTCCTGGTAGCGCTGCTCGGGCTCGACGGTGGGCTCGTTGAAGGTGAACCAGTAGCGCACCTCCTGGCCGAACTCCGCGAACGCCTTGCGGGCGTAGTTCTCGTAGGCGTCCACGACCTCGCGGTTCTCCCAGCCGCCGCGGCGGAAGAGGTAGGTGGGCATGTCGAAGTGGTAGAGGTTCACGAAGGTCTCGAGGCCGGCCTCCCTGGCGGCCGCGAAGAGGCGGTGGTACCACTCGACGCCGGCGGGGTTGAGCTCGCCGTCGCGGTCGAGCAGGCGGCTCCACTGGATGGAGGTGCGGAAGGTGGTGAAGCCCAGCTCCTCCTTGAGGAGGCGGAGGTCCCCCTCGTACATGGTCATGAAGTCGTTGCCCACGTAGGAGCCCACCTTGTTGTAGAAGTCGTCGATGTTCTCGATCGACCAGGTGTCCCAGAGGTTCTCGAGCTTGCCGCCCTCGGCCCAACGGCCCTCGGTCTGGGGGCCCGACATGGCCGCACCGAAGAAAAAGTTCTCGGGCAGGGTGATGGGGTCCATGGTCCTCCTCGCACGTCTCGGTTCTCCCGACCCTTCAGGTCCTCCCATTTGGGTCGCGCTTCTTGAGGAGAATTGTAGCGATACAATTTGACTAGCACAGCGTTCTTTCAAGAAATCGAACCCGGTTTCTCGTGAGAGGTAGCAAATCTCCCGTGAACGGTATTCCTAGTATTTAGCTGAGAGCATGGAGGATAATCGAGGTCAGAAGACCCGTCTCGGAGGTGACTGCCATGTCCAAATACTCTGAAATAGCCCAGGACATCCGCTCCTCCATCGAGGACGGGGCCCTGCACGCGGGGGACCGCCTGCCCACCGTGGTGGAGCTCTGCGAGCTCTACGGGGTGAGCAAGGTGACCGTCCGCAAGGCCGTGGAGCTCCTCGCCGAGCAGGGGCTCGTGTCGAGCCGCCGCGGGTC
>CBCSOI010000176.1:0-4124 GCA_965141595.1 uncultured Atopobiaceae bacterium
TGGGGTAGGGGGGGTGTGAGGTTGGGGTGGGGGAGAGGGCCTCGCCGTGCGCGTGCTCACGCGTAGCGACGGGCGGCGGCCAAGGTGTCGGCCCCGTAGGCCGCCCCGTGGAGGAGGCAGTGGTGCAGCAGCGGCGCCAGCTGGTGGAGCGGCACGCGCTCGCGCCAGCCGTCGGCCAGGGGCGACTCCTCGTCGTAGGCGTCGAGCAGTGCTTCCAGCCGCGGGTAGCCGAAGAGCTGCAGCATGGCCAGGTCGGTCTCGGCGTGGCCACCGTGGGCCATGGGGTCGATGAGGGTGCCGCCGGTGGGGTTTGCCGGGTCGGTGTCGGCGAGGAGGTTGCCTGCCCAGAGGTCGCCGTGGAGCCGGGCGACGGCAGGCAGCCCCTCGCGGCCCCGCCGCTCCACCAACCGGGGCTGGGGCGCGTCGAAGTCGCCGTCGCAGAGCCGGGCGCCGACCCTCTCGAGCAGCTCCGTGGCACTCCGGTCGAAGAACCCGCCTTCCGAGAGCCCCCTCACGAAGGGCTCTAGGCGCACGGCCCAGAAGTACCGGCCCCAACTGTCGAAGCCGCCCGGTCGCGGCACCACGGGGGTGAGCGTTCCGGCGATCGTGTAGCCGGCGGGTGCGTCGTCGCGGGGCCACCCGTCCGGCGGTGCGCCCCACCACGGCGCACCCGCGGCGTGGGTGCGGGCCAGAGCCCGGCCCATGGCCTCGGCGGTCTGTGCCGTGACCGGTCCCGTGGCCACGAGCTCCTCGGTGAGCGACCTGCGGGACGCCTCCAGCACCCTCGCCGCGTGCAGGCCGCCGCACGGCTCCGCCTCTGCGAGCCACGCGAGTGCGGCAGCCTCGCACCGCAGGTCTTCCCCGCCCCGAGCGGTTTTGGTGATGGTCTCCACCTCGCCCCCTCTCCGTCGGTGGGACAACCGTACCCGACCCCCGCCTCGCCCGGCGTGACAGAGGGGGCGGCGGCCCTCTGTCACCTGAACGCATCCGCGGGCGACCCTCTCGGTACCTGAACGCGTCCAGGGGCGGATTCTCGGCACCTGAACACGTCCCAGGACGAATCCCGACCCTCATCAGCCCGCAAAGTCGCCCTCAATCGCATTCAGGTGCGAAAGGAGGGAGAGGAGGTGGGGAGGGCAAAGAAACCCGACAAAGGGAGAGCACCGAAGGCCCCACCGGAAGCAGGGTCACAGTGCACGTCCGGGGCTTTGCATCGTAAGGGCGCATCTGAGAACGGCCGCGTGTATCGCTGGATACACGCGGCCGATTGAGCAGCGCCCGTCGCTGCAAAGCCCCGGACTCCAGGTCGCGAAGGTCCTACTCCTCGCCCGTCACGTCCTCGGTGACCTCGGCGTACTGGTGGCCGTTCTCGTCGGTGCCCACGGTGACGTGCTCCTCGAGAATCTGGTCCTCGGCGCCCTCGACGGCCTGGGCGACCTCGGGGTCGTTGTACTTGCCCTCGATGTCGTAGTTCGGCTTGATGGAGGCCTCCATGGAGCCGGTCTCGTCCTCGAGGCGACCCTCGCGGATCACGTCGTCGACCAGCGTCTCCTCGGCCTTCTTGGCATCCATGTGCTCGGACATAGGGTTCCCCTTTCGTCGTTCGGCGGCCGGGGCCGCCCCTCGGTTCTGTTCTGTCCGGTTGGTTCCCAACAAGCCCCCGCCGTGACGTGGGACTCGCCGCGTTCACGCCGCCGCCATCATGGCGCCCCCGGGGGCGTGGGACGACGCCGGGGCGGGTAGGACCCCACGGTCCCATGAACCCCGCAAGAACGAAGGCGATCGCACCCCATGGCAAGCACCCATACCGCCGAGAACCCCACTGCCGAGAAGCGAGCAGGTCAGACCGGTCACACCCCGGCGCCCGACGGCCCCCGTGACCCCTCCGGCGAGAAGGTCCCCTATGCGCCCACCGACGAGCGCGACCGCAACGCGGCCGTCGTGCGCTGCGGCACCGTGGGCATCGTGTCCAACGTGGCGCTCGCCGCGGCGAAGGCGGCCATCGGTTTCGCGTCGAACTCCCTCGCCATCGTGCTCGACGCCGTGAACAGCCTCACCGACGCCGTCTCCTCGGTGGTCACCATCGTCGGCGTGAAGCTCGCCGCCCGCCCCGCCGACAAGGAGCACCCCATGGGCTACGGCCGCGTGGAGTACCTCTCGGCGCTCCTCGTGGCGGCGGCCGTGTTCGCCACGGGCATCATCACCCTGCGCGACTCCATCCTCAAGATCCTTCATCCCACCCTGTCGACCTACGACTGGGTGGCCGTCGTGGTCATCGTCCTGTCCATCGCCGTCAAGGTGTGGCTGGGCCTCTACACGCGCGGCAAGGCCCGGGAGACCCACTCCGACGCCCTGGACGCCTCGGGCGTGGACGCCCTGTTCGACGCCCTCGTCACCGGGGCCACCCTCGTCGGCATCGCCGTGACCATGCTCTGGCACATCACCATCGACGGGTGGATCTCGGCGCTCATCTCCCTCGTGGTGGCCAAGAGCGGCTGGGACATGCTGCGCAGCATCGTGAGCGAGATCCTCGGCGAGCGCATCGACCCCAAGCTCGCCCGCGGCCTGCGCGACGAGATCGCGTCGTTCCCGCCGGTCATCGGCGCGCACGACCTCTTCCTCGACTCCTTTGGCCCCAACGAGACCATCGGATCGGTGCACCTGGAGGTGCCGGCCAACATGACGGCCATGGAGATCGACACGCTCTCGCGCAAGATATCGGACCGTGTGTACCGCGAGCACAACATCATCCTCACCTGCGGCGTCTACGGCGCCGACCCCGAGGACCCCGAGTGGCGCAGGTTCAACGAGTCCATCCGCTCCACGGTCATGGCCGACAAGGGCGTGCTCTCCATGCACGGGCTCTTCGTGGACCACGACACCAACCACGTGACCTTCGACGTGGTGCGCGACTTCTCGGTCACCGACGTCGACGCGTTCAAGAGGGGGATCGTCGACGAGCTCAAGCGCCTGCATCCCGATTACGATTACACGGTCCATGTGGACGTGGACTACGCCGCGTGACCCATGCCGCGCGACCCGAGCCGACCCATTGGAGGTACCATGGCCGCCTACAAGGCCAAGCAGATGATCGTGATACGCCGCGACCTCAAGATGCGCAAGGGCAAGATCGCCGCCCAGGCGGGCCACGCCTGCGTGGACGCCGTGCTCAAGGCCCTGGCGGCCGACGGGGCGACGCTGGGCGAGGACGGCGAGCCGTGCTTCGCCCCCGGCGACGACTCGCCCTTGGCCGCGTGGTTCGGCGCCGGTGTGGCCAAGGTGTGCGTGTACGTGGACGGCGAGGAGGCCCTGCTCGACATAGCCGAGCAGGCCATGGGTGAGGGGTTCCTCGTCTCGCTCGTGCGCGACGCCGGCATCACGGAGTTCCACGGCGAGCCCACCTACACCTGCCTGGCCATCGAGCCGCTCTTCCCCGAGCAGGTGGACCCCATCACCGGCGACCTCCCGCTCTACTAGGCGTCCCCGTGCTGCGGCTGATCGTCTCGCCCGCCAAGACGGTGGTGCCCGAGGAGGGCCCGCTGCCCCTGGGCGAGCCGGCGTTCCTGGCGGAGGCCGAGGCGCTCACGGAGCGGCTGCGCTCCATGGACCGGGGCGCGCTCCAACGGCTGTGGAGGACCTCCGACGCGCTCACCGGGAAGGCCCTGGCCGCCCTGGACGCGTGGTCGCCCGCGGGCGGCGGCGCGGCCGTGCTCTCGTACCGCGGCATCCAGTACACGGCCATGGCGCCGTCCGTCATGACGGACGGGCAGCTCTCGTACCTGGGGGAGCACCTGCGCATCCTGTCCGGGCTCTACGGCGTGCTGCGGCCCTTCGACGCCGTGGCGCCGTACCGGCTGGAGATGGGCGCGCGGCTCGGCGCCGGCGCTGCCGGGTGGGACGGTTCCGGCTGCCGGGACCTCTACGGGTTCTGGGGTGCGCGGCCCGCCGAGGAGGTCTTCCCCGAGGGGGAGGGGCTGCTCGTGAACGTGGCCTCCAAGGAGTACGCGCGGGCCGTGGTGCCGCGGCTGGCGCCCGGCGTGCGGTGCGTGACCTGCCTCTTCGGCACCGTGGCCGACGACGGCGGGTGGGTGCAGCGGGCCACGGAGGCCAAGCGGGCCCGGGGC
>CBCSOI010000177.1:0-4113 GCA_965141595.1 uncultured Atopobiaceae bacterium
CCGGCAGCCTGCCGCTGTCGGCGGCGACGGCGGCGTAGAGCGAGCCCGTGCCCTCCACCTGCCCCCGGGAGAGGCCGGGCACCAGGTCCTGCGGTACCCAGGCCGTCACGTACTGCCGCGGCTCGCCGTCCGCCATGCGCACACGCACCACCTGCCAGAGGGGCGTGCCCTCGGCCACCTGGAGCTGGCGGGCCTCGCGCTCGCGGGCCGGCACCGCCGAGAGGTCCAGCAGGCGCGAGAAGGGCTCGCCACCGGCGGAGCGCACCTGCCCGGAGAAGTTGAGGGCCGTGGAGATGTCCTCGGCCTCCTCGGGCCACCGGGCGAAGGTGCCGAGGCCCCGTCGACGCACCACGCGGCCCTCGCGGGCGAGCTCGTCGAAGCACCGTCGCACCGTGCCGCGGGAGAGGCCGAAGGCCCGGCAGAGCTCCTGCTCGGAGGGCAGCGGCTGGTCGGGGCCCACGGCACGCGCGGCGATGACCTGCAGGATGCGGTCCTTGAGCTGGCGGTAGAGCGGGGCCTGCGCCGCAGCGTCCAGCGGCGTGGCGCACACAAGGGTGAGCACGTCCATGGGGTCCTCCTCCGGTGGCCGACGGGACAAAGGTACCCGAGCGGCGGGCCGGGCGGCAAAGCGGCCCGAGCGGCAGCGCCGGCCGGTGGGACAAAAGTGTCCGACCATTGGGACAAAAGTGTCCGGGTGATGGGACAGGCGGTGGGACGGGTGCCGTCAGCGCGGCAGCTCCACCGTGAACGTCGTCGTCCCGTCGGCGCTCTCGGCCCATGCGCGGCCGCCGTGGGCACGGGCGATCTCCTCCACGATGGAGAGGCCGAGGCCGGCCCCGGCGCCGGCGCCACGGGCGTCGTCGCCGCGCACGAACCGCTCGAAGACGTGGGGCAGCAGCTCCTCGGGGATGTCGGGGCCGTCGTCTCTCACCGAGAGCCGCACGCCGCCGTCGGGGGCGCGGCCCACCCCCACCACGACCTCCGTGCCCTCCTCACCGTGGGCCACGGCGTTCCTCACCAGGTTGGAGAGCATGCGGGCGGCCCGGCCCGGGTCCACCGCAGCGACGCACGGGCCGTCGGCCTCCACCCGCACCGAGAGCCCGTGGCCCGCGGCATCGGGCATGGCCTCCTCGGCCACCTGCTCGCCGAGGAGCACGAGGTCCACCTGCCGCCGCTCCAGGGGGATCGTCTGCAGGTTGAACCGCGAGATCTCGAAGAGCTCCTCCACCAGGCCGCCGAGGCGCACCGCACGGTCGCGGGCCACCGCGACGTAGCGGCGGCGGGCGTCCCCGGGCAGGTCGGGCGACTCGTCGAGGAGCTCGAGGTAGCCCGTCACCGAGGTGAGCGGCGTCCTGAGGTCGTGGGCCAGGTAGGTCACGAGCTCGTCCTTGCGCCGCTCCGCAGCGAGCGCGGCCTCGTCGGCGGCCCGGGCGGCGGCGTCGGCCTCCAGGCGCTCCCGGCGCACGGACTCCAGCTCGCACCCGGCCACGGAGAGCTCCTCCGGCAGGCGCACCGGCACCGCGGGGTCGCGCACGAGGTCGGTCACCGCGGCCGCGAGGTCGTCGAAGGCGTCGAGGTAGCGGCGCTGCGCCCAGAGGAACACGACCACCAGCCCGCCAAGGTAGACGGCGATGGCCGCGGGGACCTTGAGGTCGTGGAGCTGCGTGTAGAGCGTGATGTCCCGCACGCGCACGACGTCGGCGCCCGTCGCCTCGTCGTAGCCGCCCACCACCTGATAGGTCTTGCGGGGGTCGGCGAAGCGCCCCGTCTCGAGGAGGACGTCGTAGTCCTCCACGGTGTAGGTCGCCCAGGCGGAGTCGTTGGCAGCGATGGCCTCGCCGAGGGTGCTCACGAGGTCGCGCGAGCCCCACGCCACGAGGAGGCAGAGCAGCGTCCACAGGGCCACGGCGAGCACCGTGCGGCCCTCCACGCGGCGGGCCAGGGCACGGGCCTGCTCGCTGCGGGCCACCCGGCGCCTCACCGGCCGTCGCCCGACACGCGGTAGCCCACGCCCCACACGGTCTGGACGTAGCCGCGGGAGGCGTCCACGCGCTCGAGCTTGGAACGCAGGCGGCGGATGTGCACCATCACGGTGTTGCGCGAGGAGGCGTCCGGCTCGGCGTCCCACACCCGGCGGAACAGGTCGCCCACGGCCACGGGGTCGCCGCCGGCGGCCATGAGCTCCTGGAGGAGGCGGAACTCCGTGGGTGTGAGGTTGAGGGGCACGTCGAGGAGCGACGCCCGGTGGGCCACGGGGTCGAGGGCGAGCGGGCCCACGCGCAGGCCGTGGGAGGTGCCCTCGCTGCGGCGCAGGCGCGCCCGGATGCGGGCCACGAGCTCGCGGGGCCGGAACGGCTTGGCCACGTAGTCGTCGCCGCCGATGGTGAGGCCCACCACCTGGCTGGTCTCGTCGTCCTTGGCCGAGAGGAAGATCACCGGCAGGTCGGGCTCGCGGGAGCGCAGGAGGCGGCACGTCTCGAAGCCGTCCATGCCCGGCATCATGACGTCGAGCACCACGAGGTCCACGGGGCCGTCGGTCACGGCGGCCAGGGCCTCCTCGCCGCTGCCCGCACCCACGAACCCCAGCCCCTCGCCCTCGACCAGGGCGCCCACCAGGCCCACGATGGCCGGGTCGTCGTCGACCACGAGGACCACGGGCGTGCGCCCCTCTCGTCCCCCTCCCATGGCTCTCCCCTCTCCCCGGCTCCGTTGCCCCCAGTCTAGGGGGACGGAGACTGCCGGTCGGCCCTGTCAGGCCACCGTAAGGAATTCGTAAGCCACCCTTACGGGCTTGTCAGCAAGCGTAAGGCGCCCGTCACGGACTTCCCGGGGGTCAGGGCGGACGATGGGGACACCGAGACACGCCGTGAGGAGGACCCCATGGACACGCGACCCGCCACCGTCCCCGCCAACCCGCACCTCGAGGAGAGCGGGGCCTTCCCCGCGCCGGCACCGTGGCAGGAGCCCCCGCACCGCCGCGTCGGCGTCCGGGTGCTCACGGCGCTGGCCGCCGTGGTGGCGGCCTGCCTCGTGGCCGTGGCGTTCACGCTGGCCGGCACGGCGGCACGGGCCGCGGACGGCTCGCAGACGAGCGACCCGGCAAGCCAGTGGCGACAGGGCAGCGTGCCGCGGCTGTACCAGACCGACCGTGCCTGGGCCGAGGAGCCCTATGCCGGATCGACCATCGGTGAGGCCGGGTGCGGGCCCACGTGCCTCTCGGCCGTGTATGTGGCGGTCACGGGGCGCGGCGACCTCACACCGGTGGACGCCGCCCGCCTGGCCGAGCGGGGCGGACACGTCGTCGACGGCCTCACCGCCTGGACCCTCATGGACGCCGGCGCCGCCTCGGTGGGCCTCGCCTCGAGGCCGGTGGCCGCCGACGCCGGCGCCGTACGGGCGGAGCTGGCCGCGGGCAGGCCCGTCATCGCCTCCATGGGCCCGGGCGACTTCACGAGCAGCGGGCACTTCATCGTGCTCACCGGCGTGGATGACGCGGGGCGCCTGCATGTGATGGACCCCAACTCGGGACCGAGGACCGATCAGCCCTGGAACCTGGAGCGCACCCTCTCGCAGGCACGGGCGCTCTGGTCCTTCTCTCGGGGGTAGCGGAGCCTCGCCTCCCTGGAGTCCCGCGTCCTGCATCACGGCGGCTCCGCTCGGCGCCGGGGCGTACGTCTCGAAGGTTGAGGCTTTGCGAGTGGTGCGGGGTTGTCCCAACACCCGGACACCTCTGTCCCATTGGTCGGGCACTTCTGTCCCAACTTCATTCGTTGTCGAACCGCCGTCACTTTGGTCGGGCACTTTTTCTGTCCGATGCATAGCCCCGGACGTGGCTTCGGCCCGGCTGCTGGGATGGCCTAGGGGCGCCCGTCGGGGGTCGGGGCTCGGCGGGTTCCGTCCGCCTGCCCCAGCGCCTGGGCACTTCTGTCCCACTTCCGGGTAGTGGACCTTCGTCACCCCGGCCGGGCCCTCCCGATGTCGCGCCCTTACGGAGAGGAAAACACCCGCGGAACGTTCTACGGGTGTTCCCGGCCGGTGTGACCGCGAAAGTGCCCGACCGATGGGACGCCAAAAGAGCCCGACCAAAGCGACGGCGGCCAGACCCCCAAAGTG
>CBCSOI010000178.1:0-4098 GCA_965141595.1 uncultured Atopobiaceae bacterium
TGCCGCTGCGCTTGGAGACCTCCTGGATCACGTCCTCCTCCTTGACCTTCAGGAAGAGCTCCACGAGGGTGTTGCTGTCAATGGCGCCGCGGTCCTTGTCGTAAAGGGCGTCGAGCTGGCTCTTGTCCTGCCACACCATGGTGAAGCGCTGCTGCTGCTCCAGGCCCAGGGAGAACTTGATGCCGAGGTCCGGGATGCCCATGTTGCCGTTCCTCAGGTTTCCGGCCTCGTCCAGGATGTAGTAGGTGGCCCGCTGGGGCAGCTGGTCGGCCTTCTTGGTGTAGGCCTGGCTCACATTGGCGTCGAACTGCTGGTGCAGGTAGACAAGGAGCACCGGGAGGAACTGGGTCTTGGAGAGGTCGACGAGGAAGAAGATGGCCTTGGGCCGCTCGGTGTAGGCGCACCGAAGCTCGGAGATGCGGCAGATCTCGCCTCGCTGGGCCCTGGGGAAGGGGCGGGGCTCGCCGTCGCCGTCGTCCTCGAAGGCCTCCACCATCTCGTCCAGACGTGAGAAGTCGAAGGCCTCGCCGGAAAAGGTGGAGCGGCCCCGGGTCAGCCGCCCGTCCTCCATGAGCATCTCGGAGATGGAGCCGCCTTCCACGACCAGTTCCCGGGTGAAGGGGGTCTCGTAGAGGATCTTGCCCTCGGCCTTGGTCCTGTATCCCTTACGAAACGCGAGGTAGATGTCGTCGCGAAGCTTCACGTGACGTTGGGGGTCGCGCATGGTGCACCGGATGTAGACCGCCTCGTCTGGCATGTCACCGGAGAAGATGTAGGATACCCAGCCGTAGACGTCGACCTCCACGGCGAGGTGGAACTCGGGTCCCATGGGGTGCTCGAGGCGGTCGTCCTCGTAAGCGTCGAACTCGCAGAGGACGCCGTTGGGGGCCTTGAGGGACCGGATGAAGGAGCTCTCGAAGCGAAGCGAGATGCGCTTCGGGAACGACAGGGAGTTGATGTCGAGGTTCTGGGAACGGCGACCGGAGGTGATGTAGGCGAGGTTCTCGTCGTCGAACTGCTGCATCTGCGTGGAGGCCACGCCGTAGATCGAGGCGATGGTCTTCTCGGAGTCCTTCATGGAGTCGATGGAGGCACCGGCGCTGCGCACCTGCTCGCGGACGCGATCCTCGGGAAAGCGCCTCAGGGCAGCGGTGTAGACCGACAGCATGTCCAAGGAGGGCTTGCCTCCCCAAAGCTCGGCACAGGGCTCGTTCGCGGCACGGTCGTCGAGCTCGGCGGCCCGGCGCAGGAGGCCGGCCGCCCTGGGGTCGTCCTGGCCCATGCGGGCGGCGCGCTCACGGAGGGCCGTGGCCTCGTCCTTGAGCACGTTGGCGGGGTTCCTCACCCGCTCGGAGGCGAAGATACGGAAGAGGCCGTAGACGTTCTTGAACGACAGGGCGCCCCAGTTCTTGTCCGAGGCCGTCTGGGCCTCGGAGTCGGTCATCTCGCCGGCGTCCCTGCGGGAGAAGATGTCCTCGTCCCTGCGCAGCACCAGGTCCACGAGCATCCAGACGAGCATCATGTAGCAGTTGCGGGCGGCGTCGCTCCAGAACGAGTCGTCGCCCGCGGCCTTCGGGAAGAAGCACTGGGCGATGCGCAGCATGGTGCTCGTGGCCTCGGCGGAGCGGCCGTCGGCCATGGACTCGGCGGCGTTCTGGAGCGGGTTGATGATGTCGGAGTGGGCCGGGCTGAAGAAGTTGAGCTGACGGATGTCGTAGCCGGAGTGCTCGAGGACCGCGTAGTAGTTCCTCAGGATCTGGCCCTTCATGTCGTTCACGATCATGTTCGGCTGCTTGGCCTGGCGGCGCAGGCAGTCCACGAGGGCAAGGATGTAGTTCTGGGTCTTGCCCGAGCGCGAGGCCGCGGTGATGGCCACATGGACGTTGGCGTCGGTCACACGGTAGCCGCCGGCGGGCCTCGCGGGCTCCTCGGGGTCGAACTCCCAGTCCTGCTCGATGGTCTTTGCGAGGGTCCTTCCGTCGCGGCAGACGGTGTTCTCCGGGTCCACCAGGCGGCGGACGGCACCGGCGTCCCCGCCGGAGCGCAGCGCACGGGCGATCGTGCGGCCCCAGGCGTTGTCGGGCATGGAGTCGGCGAGCCTGCGGCCAAGACTGTCCTCGGTCCTGCCGCCGACGCCGTAGGCGTCGAAGACGCGGTCGGCCACCGAGGCGTCGATGATCGGCACCGAGTCGCAGAGCAGGTCGCCGTCATCGTCGTAGAGCTCCTCGCCGGCCATGACGCCGGTCTCGGCATCGGTGGCCTCGGCACGGCGGGCCTGGGCGACCCTCTTCACGCCGGTGTCGGTGAAAAAGTTGTGGCTCAGGATGGCCGTGATCTCCTTGTCGACGGAGGCACCGGCGTCCGGGAACCAGTCATAGCGGCCGTCGAGGTCCGAGGGAAGCGCCAGACGGCCGTCCTGACGGTTGTCGTTCAGGAGGTCGTCGGTGACGTCCCCGGAGTAGGCGGAGCCGAAGCGAATCTGCATGGTGGCCGCCCAGCCGGCGAAGGCCGCCACGGCCACCACGGCTGCGCAGACCCCCGCCGGGAAGGCAGGGCGCTCGGAGCCTGCGGCCGCCGCCTCGGCGTGCCAGGCGGGCTCGGGCACGGCCGCCTCGTCCTCGAAGGGGCCGTCCACCACGGCACCGGACTCGTCCAGAAGCCACCAGGACCTCACCAGCCCCTCGTCGGAGTAGCCCGAGTACGGGGCGATGTCGGGAGCGGCGTCGGAGGCCTTCCAGTCCGCGTAGACCCCGAAGAGGCTGACGAACAGCACCAAGGAGAGCACCGCGGCCACGACGGCCATGAGCACGGCCTGGGCGCGGGCGGAGTCCTGGGCGGCGGCCCTCCCGCGGTCGGCGCGGCGCAGGTCCTGGTCGGCGGCGAAGTCCATGGCCGCCGGGTCGTTGTGGCGGCGATAGGCGGCGAGGTCCTCCTCGGCCCTCATCCTGCGGTCCTGCCTCATGGTCCCCTCCCCCTTTAGGCCATGGCGGCCACGACGGTGACCACGCAGAGACAGATCAGGATGCAGACCAAGATGGTGCCGGCCACGGCCCAGAGCGTGCGGCGGAGCGACTGCTCCCGCACGGCGTCGAGCTCCTCCTGGGAGCGGTCGAGCTGGTCGCGGTAGGTGGCCGCCTGGGCCTCGGCGAGGCGGCGCTGGGCCTCGGCAGCCGCGGCGGCCTTCTCGGCTGCCTCGTCGGCTCGCTCCTTCAGGCGCGAGATCTCGGCGTCCTTCTCCGCGACGCGCACCTCGGCCTCCTGGACCTGGAGCCGCGCCTTCTCCTGGGCGCTCTCGACCAGGCGGTCGTTGTGGGCGCGGCCGTCGGTGAGCGTCCTCTGGGTGGCGGCACGCTCGGCCTCGATGGCCGCGGCGGCCTCGCGGCGGGTGTCCTCCAGGGCCTTGACGACGCGGTCGTGCTCCCGGGCGAGGTCGTCGTAGATCTGGGTCTCCTTGGTCTTCTCGGCCATGGCGGCGATGGCGTTCAGGCGCAGGCGGTCGATCTTGACGGCGTCCTGGCGCCAGCCGGCGACGGCCCCCTCCAGGGCCTCGGAGCGGGCCTGCTCGACGCCGGCCATGAGCTCCCGGCGGAAGGCCTCCTTGCAGGCGGCCTCCACCTTGAGGCGCTCGTCGGCCTTCTCGGCCTCGGCGCGGTTGGCGATCCTCTCCTGGACCGCGAGGAACTTCGCCTGGTTATCCGCGTCCCACTTGGACCTCGCCGTCGCGGCGGCCGCGGCGGCCACGGCCTCGCGGTCGGCGGCGGCCTTCTCGGCCTGCTCGGCAAGGAGCGCCTCGGTCCTGGAGTCGATGGCGGCGATGGCGGCGGAGAGCCCGGGCTCGGCCTCGGCGCGGCAGCGGTCGCGGGCGACGTCGGCGGCGGCCTTGGCGGCGTCGGCGCCCTCCTTCAGGCGCTTCCAGTAGCGGATCTTGGCCTCGCTGTACTGCTTGTCGGCGATGCCGCAGAGCTCGCGCTGGTAGTAGTGGGCGAGGGGCGCGATGTAGCCGGCGGAGGGGCGGTCGAGGTCGATGGGGACCATCAGCTCCACGGAGTCCGAGGGACCGCCCTTGAGGACGCTTTTGAGGACGCGGTCGGCCTCGTC
>CBCSOI010000179.1:0-4095 GCA_965141595.1 uncultured Atopobiaceae bacterium
GGACCCGTCGTAGGAGACCTCCGCCGAGAGGGACGCTCCGTCGTCCGAGGCCGTCACGGTCACGGCGACGGCGACCGTCCGGGCGTCCACCGCCACGGCGGGGTCGGCCGACGGGGCCATGGAGAGGGAGAGCGTGTACGTGCCGGGGGCGTCGAACGCCTCGGGGGCGAAGGCCACGGCACCGCCCTCGCCCACGGCCACGGTCTGGACGACGGCGCCGTCCCGGGAGAGGCGCACGGAGAGCGAACCCGCCGCTGGCACGGCGTCAGGGAGCGTGACGGTGGCGGAGACCAGGGCGGACGCGGGGGCGGGGTCGGAGGGGTTCGTAGGGTCGGGACCGGCCGGGCCCGGGACCGGGTCCTGCGATGCCGGTACGGGGTCGGCCGCCGGCGCCCCCGTACCCCCGTCATCCCGCACGTCCGGTCCAGCGGCGTTGACGGCGGCAGCCGCCGCGGACGCGCCCTCCTCGGCCACGGCGGCCGGCGCGACGGCGAGGCCCGTCCCGAGGGCGACGGTCAACGCGAGCGCGGTCGCGGCCCCCTTCCTGCTCATCCCCATGGAGCCCCCTGTCTTCAGGTTGCTTACGAAACGACGTCCATCAAGGTATCACAGGAAACGGTTCAAGGTACGATGAGGTTCAAAGCACGATGGGAATCACGAGCCCGCGGGACGGTCGCTCCCCTCGGTGACGTCGTAGGTGTGGCCCCGCTGGGGGCGCTGGGCCCGGTGCGCCCACACCAGCACGCCGATGCCGAGGGCCACAAGGGGCAGGCTCAACAGCTGGCCCATGGTGACGGGGCCGAGCAGGTAGCCCAGCTGGGCGTCGGGCACGCGGACGAACTCCACGAGGATCCGGAAGCACCCGTAGAGGGTGAGGAACCAGCCGAGGAACGTCCCCTGGGGCCTCGGCGGGAGCCTCCGCGACAGCGCGTAGAGGACGACGAAGAGCACGACGCCCTCGAGGAGCGCCTCGTAGAGCTGGGAGGGGTGGCGGGCCACGGCGCCGCCGGTCTCGAACACGACGCCCCAAGGGAGGTCCGTGGGCTTGCCCCAGAGCTCGCCGTTGACGAAGTTCGCCAGGCGGCCAAAGAACAGGCCGATGGGCGCGACGATGACGCCGAGGTCGCAGAAGGTGGGGATGGAGATGCGGTAGGGCCGGCAGGCCACGATGCCGCCGACCACCGCCCCCACGAGGCCGCCGTGGAAGCTCATGCCGCCCTCGGAGAAGGCGAGGATCTCGAGCGGGTGCGCCCAGTAGTACCCGGCGCCGTAGAAGAGCACGTAGCCCAGGCGGCCGCCGAGGATGGCGCCGAAGGCCACGCCGATCACGCCGGTCATGATGTCCTCGGCCGAGAGGTCGAGCCTCCAGTGCCTGACGATGCGCCCGATGACGAGGCCGCCCACGACGAACGCAGCCAGGTAGGCCAGGCCGTACCAGCGCACGGCCAGCGGGCCCACCTGGAATGCGACGGGGTTCAGGCTGTGGTAGAGCTCGTTGAGCATGGGGCTCCTCCAAGGGGCGGCGCCACCGCCCCGGGGAGGGGCGGTGCGGCCTAGTCGGACAGGACGTGGGACGCCGTGGCGCCCGTCTGCCCCTGGTAATGGCTGCCGAGGGCGGCCGAGCCGTAGGGGCGCTCCACGGGACTGCTCATGCGCTCGAAGCTCAGCTGTCCGATTCGCATGCCGGGACGCAGCATGATGGGCAGCGTGGCGACGTTGGAGAGCTCGAGCGTGAGCTCGCCGTCCCAGCCCGGGTCCACGTAGCCGGCCGTGGAGTGGATCATGAGGCCCAGGCGGCCGAGGGTCGACTTGCCCTCGAGCTTGCCGAGGACGTCGTCGGGCAGGACGATACGCTCCTGGGTGGTCCCGAGGGCGAACTGGCCCGGATGCAGGATGAAGGCCTGCCCCGGCTCCACCACGACCTCCTCGGTGAGGTCGGGCTGCTCGGCCATAGGGTCGATGAAGGTGTGGGTGGAGTTGCGGAAGATCCTGAAGTTGGCGCCCAGGCGGACGTCGACGGAGGCCGGCTGCACGTCGCGGTCGAGCAGGGGCTCGATGACGATGCGGCCGGAGGCGAGCTCGCGTTTGATGTCGCGGTCTGACAGGACCATGGCCGGTTCCTTTCGTGACGGGTGTCAGTCTCGCCCCGCGGGGCCGTCCCCCTGGGCGAAACGCCTCGCCATGGAGCGGCGCAGGGCGACGATGTTGAAGCCGCCGCCGCACAGGCAGGCGAGGATGACGGTGTAGGTGACGCCGTTGAGCTGGAAGGCGGCCACCATGGGCACCATGGCGGCGAGGGACACAGCCAGGGCGATGGAACCCCCCGCCAGGTTGGTCCGGAAGGTGCGCACGGCAGCCGAGAGGCTGTCCATGAAGGTCAGGAAGGCGATGGCGAGCGACCCGGCCACGAGGGGCGGCAGCAGGTAGACGTAGCCCGCCACCCGCTCTCCGTACACCAGGGTGTAGAGGAACTCGCCGAGCAGCTCGACGCCCACGAGACAGACGACGCCGATGGCGACGATCCCCGCGACCACGAGACCCATGAGGCGCCAGAAGCGCCTGGCGTCGCAGCGCTCGTAGGCCTCCGTGAAGTAGCCCAGGAGCGGGTTGTAGATGTAGGCCGCACCGGTCTGCACGATGGCCATGGGCGCCGCCATGGTGCCGTAGGCACCGAGGGCCGCCTCCCCCATGGCCGCCATGAGGTACTGGCGCGGGATGGACGTGGCGCCCGAGATGGTCACGAACGCCAGGACAGCCGGTGCGCAGCGCACGAGCATGGCCCACGCCTGCCGCCAGCGGATCCCCACGGTGAACTCGGTGAAGTAGCGCGCGTGGGGCAGGTCGTAGAGGACGCCCACAGCGCATACGCCCAGGAACACGCAGAACAGCGCCAGCGTGAGATTCTGGGTGGCGGAGAAGACCCCCGCGAAAACCACGAGGGTCACGAGGCCCTGGATCGCGTAGGAGACGCCGATGTAGTCCATGCGGCGGTTGACCTGCTCGAGCGCGTGCACGCCGTCCAGCAGCGTCGCGGTCACCTTGTAGAGGGCGTAGCAGAGGATGGGCGGCAGGAGCGACGGCGCGCTCGTGGCCAGCGAGTAGACCGTGAGCAGGGCGATGCCGATGCCGCCGGTGACGAGGCGCAGGCCCAGGTACTCCCCCAGGGTGTGCTCGCCGTGGAGGTCGCTGATCTGGTAGACGTACAGGCGGTAGTCCACGACGGGGGCGAAGACCAGGTAGACGCTCATGGCGTACGAGTAGACGCCGGCGGCGTCGTACCCGGTGGAGAGGCGCAGCACCAGGACGGTGACGAGCCACTGACAGAGCAGGTTGCAGAACGAGCCCGCGCTGTTCCACACCATGTTCCTTTTGATGGAGAGGGGCCTGGTCCGCCTGTCCCGGGAGGCCTCGGCGTTTTCCACCCTTAGACGGCGCGAACGGCGGTGACGCCGGGGACGTGCTCCTTGAGGACGCGCTCGATGCCCATGGAGAGCGTCATCCCGGAGAGGGCGCAACCGGCGCAGGCTCCGTTGAGCTCGAGGGAGACGACGCCGTTCTCGTCCACGGACACGAGCTCGCAGTCGCCGCCGTCGGCCTGGAGGCTGGGGCGCACGGCGTCGAGGACCTTCTCGAGCAGCTCTTCGTCAACGGCCATGGTGACTCCTTACGGTCGGCGCCCCGAAATCCCTCCGGGGCGCAGGTGTTTTCTCCCGGCATGGTACCAGCTGTCCGTGTGCCGCGCATGGAGCGGGGCGCAGGCTCAGTCCACCTTGGAGAAGAGGTGGCCCAGGGTGCTCCCCGGCTCGGGGGCGGGCAGCGGGCGCCCCTCGGCGACGGCCGAGAGGGCCTCCGCGGCACGGCGCACCTGGTGCGCGGCGCCGTCGGCGTCCAGCAGCGTGGCATCCACGAGGAGGCGCGTCACGCCGGCGAGCAGGAGCTCCCGCACCTTGGGCACGGCGTCCAGGGGCTCGTCCCACCAGATCCGGGAGCGGCCCTGGCGGTCCGTGCGCACCGGGAGCCTGCGATCGTCGATGTTGCGCAGGTAGAGGTCGCGGGTGCGCAGGCGGCAGCGGTCGCAGTCGTGGATGCAGGCAT
>CBCSOI010000180.1:0-4087 GCA_965141595.1 uncultured Atopobiaceae bacterium
CCCGGAGGCGGCGTCGGAGCCCTTGTCGGCGTCCGCGGCGTCGTCGCGCGTCGTTCGGACGATCGAGACCTTCTCGCCCAGCCCCTGGCCGCCCGTGGCCAGCGTCACGAAGCCCGCCGAGAGCCACACGCCCACGATGGCGGCCGCCACGGCCACGGCCAGCACGCCCACGGTGACGCGCTTCTGGACCGTGCGGTCGTGCCGCTCCCGTGCGCGCTCGCGCAGGTGCTCGGGGGCGATGCGGGTGCCGTCCGACGTGACGGTGCCGGACTCGTCCGCGGACTCGGCCGCGGCCCCGGCAGGGTGCCCCGCGGCTCCTGTCCCGGAGGTGCCGGCACCGGCGGCTTGCGCCCCGCCCTGGGCCTCCTCGCCGGGCAGCACGATCCTCTCCTTGATGCGGTCGGCCCCCCGGGCGATGGCGCGCTTGTACAGGGAGCTCGCCACGGTGGAGACCACGGAGCCGACGGCCACGCCGATCACCGATCCCGCGATGCCGATCTGGTTGGAGAGCAGCATGGACGTCACGGCCGCCAGGGCACCGGCGGCCACCTGGGGCACGGACAGGTCGCTGAAGAGGCTCTGCCCCTTGCCGTCGTTCCCCGCGGCGGTGTCGGGTCGCCGGGACGCCGCCTCCCTCGGTGGCCGCTCGTCGTGGTCTGCGTGGTTCATGGGACCGTGCTGCAAGGCGCTCCTCCTTCTCCCTCGTCTCCCTCGGAACGTACCCGCCAGGCCCCGTCCCCTGGCGCTCCCGCGCCGCTGCCCGTCGGACTTCACGGGCCCTTCTCACAACGGCCGCGCGGCTGTGACAGACTCGGGAGGACAACCCGTGCGAGAGGAGCCCCCATGGAGAAGATCGCCAGCTTCACCGTGAACCACATCGACTTGGAGCCCGGCGTCTACGTGTCGCGCCGCGACATGGTGGGCAGCGAGCCCGTCACCACCTTCGACATCCGCATGACCTCGCCCAACGACGAGCCCGTCATGGACACCGCCGCCGTGCACTGCCTGGAGCACCTGGGCGCCACGTTCCTGCGCAACGACCCCGAGTGGGGCCCGCGCACCGTGTACTTCGGCCCCATGGGCTGCCGCACGGGCTTCTACCTCGTCGCGGCGGGGGAGTTGGAGCCCGCCGACGTCCTGGACGTCCTCACGAGGTTCTTCACCTGGGCCGCCTCCTACGACGGGCCCGTGCCCGGCGCGGCGCCCCGAGACTGCGGCAACTACCTCGACATCAACCTGCCCATGGCCCGCTGGGAGGCCCGGCGCTACCTCGACCGCTGCCTCGCCGGCATCGATGGGGCGCACACCGTCTACCCGGCCTAGGGGCCCAGTCGCGGTGCCCGGGCCCGATGGCGACCCCCGGCGCGTCTGGGCGCGGCGCATGTCATGACGGTTCCTACATCTTGCAGACCCGGCGCCCCTAGCGCCGCTGCGCGCGTCCCAGCGGCGCCGTGAGCTCGCCGCGCATGGAGACCTGCATGTAGGAGGCCACCTGCTCGGGCGAAAGGCCCCGGCCGAACAGGTGCATGAGCTTGGTGAGCGCGGCCTCGCCGGTCATGTCGTAGCCTGAGACCACGCCGGCTCTGGCCAGCGCGTCCCCGGTGGCGTAGCGCTTCTCCTCCACGCCGCCGGCGGGGCACTGCGTCACGTTGACGACCACCTTTCCGGCCTTCACGGCATCGGCCAGGGCGTCCACGAACCAGTCCTCGGTTGGCGCGTTGCCCGCGCCGTAGGTGCGCAGCACGAACGCCTTCACACCGTCGATGGAGAGGGCGCCGCGCAGCACGCGCTCCGAGATGCCTGGGTAGACCACGAGCTCGGTGACGGCGTCGTCCATGTCGAAGCACGGGCTCAGCGGCGTGTCGCCGGCGGGGCGCCACAGGCGGTCGAGGTCGAAGTCGATGTGCAGGTCGGAGCGGCCGAGCGGTGGGTAGTTAAAGGTCTTGAACGCGCCGAAGTTCGTGGAGCTGGCCTTGGTGGCGCGGTTGCCGCGCAGGATGTCGCGGCCGAACGAGATGGCCACCTCCCGCACCATGGGGCCGCCGTCGCGCGGGTCCCGGGCCGCGGCCACCTGCAGGGCCGTGATGAGGTTCTCGGTGCCGTCCTCGCGGATCTCGCCGATGGGAAGCTGGGAGCCGGTGAGCACCACGGGTTTGGCCAGCGCGCCGAGCATGAACGAGAGGGCCGACGCCGTGTAGGCCATGGTGTCGGTGCCGTGGAGGATGACGAAGCCGTCGTAGGAGTCGTAGGCGTCGGCCACCATGTGGCAGACCTTGGCCCAGAGCGCGGGGTTCATGTTGGAGGAGTCGATGGGCGGGTCGAGCTCCACGTGGTCCAGCCGGTAGCCCAGGCGCCCGATCTTGGGGACGTTCTCCATGAGGTGCGAGACGTCGAACGGCACCAGGGTGCCGGTGGCGTGGTCCTCGGTCATTCCGATGGTGCCGCCGGTGTAGATGAGCAGGATGCGCGGGGCGTCGGCCGTGGTGGTCATGGGTCCTCCTGACGTAGGGAAGCTGCAGCAAACGTACCCCTCCGGGCGGCACCGGTGCCGGGCGAGGGCGTAGGATGGGGTGCAGAGAACGGACTCCCGAGGAAGGACCTTCATGAAGATCGGTATCGTCGGCGCCATGGACAACGAGGTCCGCGACCTTGTCGCCCACATCGAGGGGGACAAGGTCACCGAGCGCAGCCACTTGGAGTTCCACGAGGGCACCATCGAGGGCGTGCCCGTGGTGGTGGTGAAGTCGGGTATCGGCAAGGTGTCCATGGCGGCGTGCGCCCAGCAACTCTGCGACCTGTTCGGCGTGACGCACCTGGTGAACACCGGCGTGGCCGGTGCCGTGGACGACCGCGTGGACATCGGCGACGTCGTGGTCTCCACCGCGGCCGTGCACCACGACATGGACGTCACCGCGCTGGGCTACCCCCTGGGCCAGGTGCCCGGGTACCCCACGCTGTTCGAGGCCGACCCCGCGCTCGTGGACGACTTCTGCGCGGCCGTGGCCGAGGTGGCCCCCGAGGTCTCCGTGTTCAGGGGCGTCGTGGCCTCGGGCGAGCGGTTCGTGGCCGGCGGAGAGGACCGCGCGCGGATCCACGGGGCGTTCGACGCGCTGTGCTCCGAGATGGAGGGCGCCGCGCTGGCCCAGGTGGCGTGGCTGAACGACGTGCCGTTCGTGGTGCTCCGCGCCATGAGCGACAAGGCCGACGGCACCGGCGCCGAGTCGTACCAGCAGTTCGAGGACGAGGCCGCCTCCGTGATGGCCAACGCCCTGATGGCGGCGCTGCCCCACATCGCAGGCCAGCCGGCGTGACAAAGGGAGCGGTGGCATGTGTCGCTCGCCCTATTGAGACAATGATCGAGAGGGGCGCCCGCCACCGTGGCGCGGGCGCCCCTCTCTCGTCCGCCGTGGGACAGCGGAGCCGGGCGCCCTTGTCGCGCGCGGCGTTCCGGCGCTACCGCGATGTGGCAGCGAAGGTGCCCGACCAAGGTGACAGGTGGGACAAAAGTGTCCGACCAAAGTGACGGCGGTTCAACCGATGATGGTGGGACAGAAGTGTCCGACCATTGGGACAAAAGTGTCCGGGTGTTGGGACAGCCCTGCAGTACTCGCAAAGGGTCGACCCCCGGACGTGGGAGCCGAAGACCCCGCGCTACCTCTTCCCGCTGTAGTTGAGCCCGTCCACGGCGACCTCGATCGCCTCGCCGCCGCGGCAGAAGCCCTCGGCGACGGCGGGGAAGCCCTCAACGGCGTTGTCGAAGAGGTCCATGAACGAGGCGTGGGACTCCTCGTCGTCGAAGGGGTTGGTCCAGGTCAGGTGGTTCGGGTTGGCGAGCGGGCACTCGTCCTCGCGGACCACCTCGTGGGCCATGGCCTCCACCTGGGAGAACGTGCCGCGGAGGCGCTCCTCCACCAGGGCGATGGCCTCGCCGCGGGGCGATCCGGCCGGCTCGATGAGGCGGTAGACGGCCTGCATGTCGTCCGCGGCGGCGCCGTACTCGTCGCAGGAGATGGAGATGCCGAACACCTGCCACGCCACCTGGGAGAAGATCGCGCCGGCCACGCGGTCGATGCGGGGCGTGCGGCAG
>CBCSOI010000181.1:0-4086 GCA_965141595.1 uncultured Atopobiaceae bacterium
ACCACGCATCAACCTCACCCGCAACACTGGAGCAACGGTCATGGATTTCCTGAAAGTGTCGAGCAAGTCGTCCCCGGCCTCGGTGGCAGGTGCCATCGCCGGGATGGTGAAGGACGGCGTGCCCGTCAACCTGCAGGCCGTCGGTGCCGGCGCGGTGAACCAGGCGGTCAAGGCCGTGGCCATCGCGCGCGGCTTCCTCATCCCGTCGGGCTACGACATCTCCATCGCCCCCACCTTCTCGGACATCCAGATCGACGGCGACTCCCGCACCGCCATCCGCATCGCCGTCTACGTGCATCCGCTCGCCGTGGGCGACACCGCCGCGTCGCCGGCCCCGCAGCTCAAGCGCTCCCAGGAGCTGGGAGCTTGATGGGGGAGGGCGGCCTCGCCGGCCTCACCTACCACGTGAGGACCTTCGGGTGCCAGATGAACCTCCACGACTCCGAGCGCGTCGCCGGCGTCCTCGACTCCTGTGGGATGCTCGAGGTTCCCACACCCGAGGAGGCGGACGTCGTCGTCTTCATGACGTGCTGCGTCAGGGAGAAGGCCGACACGCACCTCCAGGGCCAGGCCTCCGCCATGGTGAGCGCGCCCGTGCCGCCGTCCGGACTCCGCACGGTCTGCGTGGGCGGCTGTATCGCCCAGCGCGAGGGTGACGGCATGCGCTCCTTCATCCCCAACGTGGACGTCGTGTTCGGCACCCAGGCCATCGCCAGCCTGCCTCGCCTCATCGAGGAGTCGCGCTCAGAGTCCGGGTCGACCCTCAAGGCCGACACCGCCGAGCCCGGCACCGCGTTCTCCAGCGACCTCCCCGACCACCGGGAGTCCCCGTTCCACGCATGGGTCCCCATCATGACGGGATGCAACAACTTCTGCAGCTACTGCATCGTCCCCTACGTCCGTGGGCGCGAGCGCAGCCGTGCCATGGAGGACGTCGTGGCCGAGGTGGAGGGCCTCGTGGCCGACGGCGTGCGCGAGGTGTGCCTCCTGGGCCAGAACGTCAACTCCTACGGGCGCGACCGCTACGGCGAGCCCCGGTTCGCCGAGCTCCTCCGCGCTGTGGCCGCCACCGGCGTCGAGCGCATCCGGTTCACGAGCTCGCACCCCAAGGACCTCACCGACGAGACCATCGCCGCCATGGCGGAGCTCCCCGCCGTCATGCCCCAGCTGCACCTTGCCGTGCAGTCGGGCTCCACGGACGTGCTCAGGCGCATGAACCGTAAGTACACCCGGGAGGACTACCTCGACCTCGTGCGGCGCATCCGCACCGCCATGCCCGACATCGCCCTCTCCACCGACATCATCGTCGGGTTCCCCAACGAGACCGAGGAGGACTTCCTCGAGACGCTCTCACTCGTGAGGGAGGCCGCCTTCTCGAGCGCCTTCACCTTCATCTACTCCAGGCGCGAGGGGACCCCGGCGGCCGCCGTGGACGACCCGACGCCGCGCGAGGAGATCCAGGGGCGCTTCGACCGGCTCGCCGCCCTCGTGCAGGAGCAGAGTTGGGACTACAACCGCCGTCAGGTGGGCCGCACCGTGGACGTCCTCGTGGAGGGTCCCTCCAAGAAGGACCCCGGCGTCCTCACGGGCCACAGCCCCGAGAACGTCACCGTGCTGTTCGAGGCCCCCGAGGGCGCGGACCCGGCGGGCCTCGTGGGCAGGGTGGTTCCCGTGAAGGTGCTCGACGGCCGCCCCTGGTACCTCCGAGGCACCTGCGCCGGCGACCCGCGATGAACGCGGGGCTGCCGGGGCCCGTCGCCTGCGTCTGCGGCCCCACCGCCTCGGGCAAGTCGGCCGTGGCGGACCTCGTGGCGAGCTCCATGGGGTGCCCCGTGGTCTCCGTCGACGCCATGCAGGTCTACCGCTCCATGGACATCGGGACGGCCAAGACTCCGCCCGCCGAGCGACGCGCCGAGCTCCTCATGGTCGATGTCGCCGGCTTCGAGGAGCCGTACTCGGCCGCCCTCTTCCAGCGCGACGCCCGTCGGTGCGTGGACCTGTCACTCGAGACGGCCGGGTGCGCCGTGCTCTGCGGGGGCACCGGCCTCTACCTCGACGCCGTCATCGACGAGATGGACTTCCCGTCGGGGGACGCCACCTCGGGCCCCCGTGCCCGCTACGAGGCCGTCGCCCGCGAGCAAGGCCCCGCGGCCCTCTGGGCGCTCCTGTGCGACCGGGACCCGGAGAGCGCGGCGACGGTGCACCCCAACAACGTCCGCCGGGTGGTGCGCGCCCTGGAGCTCGCCGACCAGGGGGAGTCCTACGCGGAGCGCACCCGGCGCCTGAGGCGTCGCGACCCGCACTACGCCGCCCGCATCTGGGCCCTCGTGCCCGAGCGCGAGGCCCTGTACGCACGCATCGACCGTCGGGTGGACGAGATGTTCGCCGCAGGCCTCGTGGACGAGGTGCGGGCCCTCGACGAGGCGGGGATACGGCGGTCCGCCACCGCCTCGCAGGCCATCGGCTACAAGGAGGTGCTCGCGGCCCTCGACGGGCACTGCACCCTCGACGAGGCCCGTGAGCAGGTGAAGCGCTCCACGAGGCGCTACGCCAAGCGGCAGCTCTCGTGGATACGGCGCGACGGCCGCTCCACCGTGATTCCCATGGGGGAGGCCACGGTCGAGCAGGCGGCCACGCTCGTGACAGACGATCTCAGGCGCTCCCTCGAGACGGGGCGCTGAAAGGGGGCTCCATGGCCCGGAAGACACCGCAACCCACCGCACTGCCGCGCGAGCGCGCCCTCCTCGTGGGGGTCGACCTCGGGCGCGCCGACGAGTGGCCCCAGGAGTGCTCCATGGCCGAGCTCGCCCGGCTTGTGGACACCGACGGCGCCGACGTCGTGGGGACCCTCACGCAGCGGCTCGACCGCCCCGTCCCCAAGACCTTCATCGGCTCGGGGAAGGTGCAGGAGCTCAAGGAGGCCGTGGAGGCGCTCGACGTGGACGTCGTGGTCTTCGACGAGGAGCTCACCCCGTCCCAGCAGGGCAACCTCGAGCGGGCCCTCGGCGAGCCCGTGAAGGTCATCGACCGCACCGCGCTCATCCTCGACATCTTCGGCAGCCATGCCCAGACCCGTGAGGGCAGGCTCCAGGTCCAGCTCGCCCAGCTCAAGTACGTGCTCCCGCGCCTGCGCGGCATGTGGAGCCACCTCATGGGCGAGCAGACGCGCGGCGGCATAGGCAGCAGGTTCGGCCAGGGCGAGTCGCAGCTCGAGGTGGACCGTCGGCTCATCCGCGACCGCATCTCCCACCTCCGAGGCGAGATCGAGCGGGTGGCGTCGCGCCGCAGGACGCAGTCCAAGGCGCGGTGGGACTCGGGCATCTACCGCGTCTCGCTCGCCGGCTACACCAACGCCGGCAAGTCGACGCTCCTGAACGCGCTCACGGACTCCGACGTCTACGCCAAGGACGAGCTCTTCGCCACGCTCGACCCCACCACCCGGTCCCTCGACCTCGCCGAGGGGCGCAGGATCACCCTCACCGATACCGTCGGCTTCATCCAGAAGCTCCCCACCACGCTCGTGGAGTCGTTCAAGTCGACCCTCGCCGAGGTGTCGGGAGCCGACCTCATCGTGCTCGTGGTGGACGCCTCCGACCCCGACTGGAGGGCCCAGGAGGAAGCCGTGAGAAGGACGCTCGACGAGATCGGCGCGGGCGGGAAGGAGACCCTGCTCTGCCTCAACAAGGTCGACCTGCTCGACCCCGAGGACCGCGAGTCCCTCCGCCTGGCGTTTCCCGACGCCGTCATGGTCTCCGCCAAGGAGGCGACCGGCCTGGGGGCGCTCCTGCACGCCGTGGCGGCCAAGGCCTCCGAGGGCGACGTCACCGTTACGGCACTCGTGCCCTATGACAAGGGGTTGCTCATGAAGATGGTGCACGAGCGCGGGCAGGTGATCCGCGAGACCTACGTGGACGGCGGCCTGCTCGTCACGGCCAAGGTCCCGCCGCGCCTGGCCGGCTCGCTGGAGCCCTATCGGGCCGAGGGGCCGGAAGGCGACGACCGGGCCTAGGAGCCCGCCCCGGGGCATCTAGATGCCGAGGAGCGCGAGGACTCCGAGCAGGAGGGGCTGGTGCACCACGTAGATGG
>CBCSOI010000182.1:0-4069 GCA_965141595.1 uncultured Atopobiaceae bacterium
TCGTCCACGGTGTCGAGGGCTTCTCGGGGGCGCCCGTCACCTCGCCCGACCTCCGCGGCGGCGCGGCCCTCGTCATGGCCGGCCTCGTGGCCGACGGCTACACCACCGTCTCGGGCGTCCATCACATCGACCGCGGTTATGAGGGCTTCGTCGAGAAGCTCCAGGCCCTTGGGGCGCGGGTGCGCCGCACCACGGTGCCCGACGAGGACTGAGGCCGCCGAAAGGAGCGATCAGTGCCTGAGGTCAATCCGCTCAAACCCCTCTCCATGGCCAACGAGGACTACCTCGAGGCCGTCTGGCGAATCATGCTCGAGCGCGACGACGACTCCGTACGCTCCGTGGACGTGGCCGAGCTGCTCGGCGTGTCCAAGGCCAGCGTGAACAAGGCTATCTCCACCCTCAAGGACCACGGCTACGTGGAGCAGAACCGCTACGGCCGCGTGGCCCTCACCGAGCCGGGCCGTGAGTATGCGGCGCGGCTCTGGCGCTGTCACCGCGCCCTGCGGGCCTTCCTGACCGGCGACCTCGGGGTAGACCCGGCCGTGGCCGACGGAGAGGCCTGCGAGATGGAGCACGCCCTCTCCCAGGACACCATGGACCGCCTCCTCACCTACCTGGAGCGGGAGGGGACCGTCGTCGACGGTGACCTCGATGGTTGAGGACGCCTGCGACACCAGCGTCGCCCAGGCCTTGGCCGCACTCCTCGAGACGGGGGTTGACGAGGCCTCCCTCGATGCCGACCGGGCGTCCGCCGCGGTGTTCGCCGAGCGGCTGGGCGCGTCCGGGCGTCCCGTGACCCTCTCGGGCGACCTTGCCCGGACGCTGGGGACCGACCTTCCCGACGGCCTGTGGTGCCTCTGCGAGCCCGAGACCGTGGCGGCCGTCCAAGCGCTCGACGTCGCGTGCGGGGCGGAGGCCGCCGTCACCGCCACGCGTGCGTCCCTGGCGGACATGCTCGACGAGGTGGACGACCCGGCGGAGCTCCGGTCCGTCGGGCGGGCCGCCGGGCGCTTGGCCCTGCGTGCGCCGGCGCCCTTCGCCGTGGGGGCGGTGGGCCTCGCCGGTTCGCGTGCCGTCGAGCCCGGCCGTCTCCACGACGGGGTGCGTGCCCTCTGTGCGGGCCTCGCCGAGGCGGGTGTCCACGGTCTCCTCCTCGAGGACGCCCCCAACGGGGCCGTGGGCTTCGGCGCCGTGCGCGCCGCCTCGGCCGTCGGGCTCCCGGTGGCCGCGCTCGCCGACCGCGCCTCCCTCCCGGACGACCGGCTCCTCACCCTCACCCTCGCGGCCCTGGTCGCAGCCGGGGCCTGCTGCGCGGGGGTCTCCTCCGTTCCCTGGGACGACCTCGACAGGGTCGGTCGCCTGGTCGGCGCCGTCACCGTACGGTGCGGTGCCTCCGGCGCCGTGGTGGCCGACGCGCCGGTGGGGGAGCAGGCGGGTGACTGGCCCCTCGCTGTCGTGGAGGGGTTGGGCCTCGTCGGCGTCCGGGGTGCGCCCCTGGCGCAGGCCGCCGACCTCTGGGCATCCCTCGCGGCCGCCGGCGAGTGACCGCTCGACGGGCGCCGTGCTGTCGTTTGTATGAAACGCCTGCGGCCCCTGTGGGTTGCAGGTAGCATCAAGGATGTCCGGTCATTGAATGTTTGAGCTGATTCTGGCGTCATCGAACCGAATCTGCCGCCTCGCCTCCGGGGCGGTGTGAGCAAGGAGCAACCATGAAGGCGATCATCCCGGCCGCAGGCCTTGGCACCCGGTTCCTGCCGGCCACCAAGAGCAACCCCAAGGAGCTACTCCCCGTCCTGGACAAGCCCGTCATCCAGTACGTGGTCGAGGAGGCCCTCGAGCCGGACGGCGTCGACGGCGTCGTCATCGTCAACTCGCACCTCAAGCCGCAGCTGGAGGAGTACTTCGGCCCCATGCCCGAGCTCGAGGGCTACCTCCGCGAGCGCGGCAAGGACCACTACGCCGACGTCGTCCGCGAGTCCGGCGAGCTCCCGGTGAGCTTCGTGTACCAGGACGACCCCTTGGGTCTCGGTCACGCGGTGCTCTGCGCCAAGGACGAGGTGGGGGACGAGCCCTTCTTCGTGCTGCTCGGCGACTACTTCGTCCCCGACCGCGACATGTGCGTGCGTATGGCCGAGGTCTCCCGTGCCCATGGCGACGCCTCGGTCATCGCCGTCGCCCCCGTGTGCCACGACGAGGTGAGCCGCTACGGCATCGTCGCCGGCGAGCAGGTGGGTACCCTCGACGGCACCGAGCTCGGTCTCGAGGAGCCCGGTTCGGTGCTCCGTCTCTCCGGCATGGTGGAGAAGCCCGCCCCGGAGGACGCCCCCACCAACCTTTACATCGTCGGCCGCTACCTCCTCTCGCCCCGGGTCATGGAGCTGCTCCAGACCCAGGAGCCGGGTGCCGGCGGGGAGATCCAGCTCACCGACGCCCTCGAGCGCCTGCTCGAGGAGGAGGAGATGTACGCCCTGGTCGTCGACCCCGCCGAGGGTTGCGACACCGGCACCCCCGCCGCCTGGGTGGGCACGTCCGCGCGCAGGGCGCTCCGCGACCCTGCCATGCGCGAGGCCTTCCTCGAGGCATTGGGCGACCAGCCCCTCTCCTGACCCGTCCCTCCCAGGGCGTTCCCACGAGGCACCCATGCGCTACATACGCTTCAACAACGACGGGTGGTACGCGCGCTACGACGACGGCCTGAACGAAACCAACGTCGTGCGTGTCGCCGACGCCGCCGCCGCCCGGTGGGCCGACGTCTTCGGCTCGGGCACCGTCCACATTGGTTACGACACCCGGCGCCATGCCCCGGAGCTCGCCGCCGCCGCTGCCGCCGCGGTGGGGGCCTGGGGCCTCGACGCCCGTCTCTCCGACGGGCCCTGCCCCATGCCCGCCCTCAATCTCGCCACCCGCTCCGACCCAACCGCCGTCGGCGCGCTCATGCTCACGGCAGACCATCGCAATGCCGACTACCTCGGTATCCGTGTGAGAAACAACGACTCCTCCGCCATCGGTCGCGACGAGGCCGGTGCCATCGAGGACCTCGTGTCCCAGGAGCTCGGCGAGGCGCGGGGCCCGTTCACGCTCGAGGAGAGCGTGGGCCCATTCCTCGCCCATATGGTGTCGATGGTCGACGCGCGCCGCATCCGCGACGCCCGTCTCGACTGCATCGTCGACCCCATGTACGGCACGGCGCGCGGCCACGCCGCCACCCTGCTCCGCTCCCTGGGCGTGGGCGTCGTCGAGATCCACGGGGACCCCGTGGACGACTTCTGCGGCACCCACCCCGAGGTGGTGGAGCCCTGGCTCGACGACCTCGAGTACATGGCGGGGCAGACCCAGGTCGACTTCGGCATCGCCATCGACGGCCCTTCCAACCGTGCCGCCGCCGTGGACGGCGAGGGCAGCCTCGTGCCCGCGCCGAAGCTCCATGCCCTCGTGCTCATGCACCTCATCAAGAACCGCGGCCTCTCCGGCCGCATCGTGCTCCCGAGGTTCTCCTCCGTCGTCATCCGGCGGGTGGCCGAGTCGCTCGGCTGCGGCGTCACCCTCGTGCCCCCCGGCCCCACCTGGCCGTTCGAGGAGATCCGCCAGGGAGGCGTCATCACCACGAGCGACGGCCTCGGTGGGATCTGCGTCCCCTCGCTCGACCCCGAGCGCAACGCCTTCGTCACCATGCTGCTCCTTGTGGAGCTCCTGGCCTACGAGCGGGTGTCCCTCCAGGAGATGGCAGCCAACCTCGACCGCGCGGTCGGGTCGATGGAGTACGGCCACCGAGAGATCCGCATGGACCCGGGTCGCTGCGCCGTGCTCCGGAACCTCCTCCCGGGCACCAACCCCGAGGGGTTCTGCGCCAAGAAGCCGGTGTCCGTGAGCCACGCCGACGGCCTGCGGGTCCAGTTCGAGGACGACTCATGGCTCTTCATCAGGCCCTCCATGTCCGAGCCGCTGGTGCGAATCTACGGCGAGGGGGTCGACCGTGCCGATAGGGACGAGCTCCTGGACATGGCGAAGTCCTACGTCGCCTCCCTCTGACCGCCCCGTATGTGTAGGGAATGTGGAGGGCCCGATTCCC
>CBCSOI010000183.1:0-3962 GCA_965141595.1 uncultured Atopobiaceae bacterium
TAGGACTCGCCGTAGAGGTAGTGCGGACGGTCCCAGGCGTTGTGCTCGTTCAGCCACGCGATGACGGTGCGCGCCATGGCGTCGGCGTCGCCGTCCACGCCCCAGACCTTCTTGGGGTCGTAGCCGGCGGCGACGTGGGAGTAGCCGGTGCCGGGGGCGTCGATGAAGACGAGGTCGGAGACCTGCAGCAGCGTGTAGGGGTTGTCCTCCACCGGGCAGGTGTTGGGCAGGTGCCTGGTGCCGTCGGTGGGCACGCGCACGGGGCCCTGGCCGCCGATGCACACCATGGACGACGAGCCGCCGGGGCCGCCGTTCCAGAGGAAGGTCACCGGACGGTCCGACTTGTCGACGTCGTCGGAGACGTATGACAGGCAGAACTGGTGGCACATGGCCTTGCCCTTGTCATCGAAGATGTCCACCATCTCCGCGGTGCCGGTGTAGTCGATGACCTTGCCGTCGGCACCCTTCCACGTGTAGTGCTTGGAGGCCTTCTCGGGGACCTTCTCCTCGGGCTCGGCGGCGGTCTTGTCCGCAGCCGTCACGGTGTCTGCCATGGGAACCCCTCTCCGACGGCCGCTCGGCCGCCATCGTCCGGTTTTGTCGCGGATTGTTCCCGGGGGCGGCGGGGCGGGTGCCAGCCGGCGGTCTTCTTGACAGCTTATCCATCGATGTCCGCTGATTTAAGACACGGGCGCCGGGGCCGGACGGCCGCGTGACCGGAGCCGCGTGACAATCGGGGCGGTGGCATGTGTCACTTGACATATCGCTTGATCGATCTGGCACACACCCAGGTCGCGCGGTCCGACGGCGGCACCTGGCCCACCTGTCGTGGCGACTGAGGCGCCTGGCCCACCTGTCACTTTCCCCTGCTGCGTGGTTGGTTGGTCGGAGGCGCACAGTAAGGACGCTCAGTAAGGGCCTCTCGACGCAAGGCGCCCTTACTGAGCACTCAACCGTTCGCCAAGGGGACCTTGTCGCCTTGAAACCGTTCGCCAAGGGCTCCTTGTGTCGAGAGGCCCTTGGCGAACGCACACCAAGCCGCCCTTGCGTCATGCGCCCCTTACTGTGTGCCCTTGGTGTGCGCGTGGCGACGGTCATGCCGTCCGCAACGGGTCTCGGACGAAGGGATTTCGCCAGGTGGGAAGCCGTCTCCTCACACGGTTGGCTCCAGGCGGGTTTTCGCGCCCAAGCCGATCACGGGCGGGTCTTCGCGATCGAGGGGGGCTACGGCCGTCCTCGATCGGTTCCGTATACCCCGCGGGACAGAAGTGCCCGACCATTGGGACAGAAGTGTCCGAGTGGTGGGACGGTGGTTCAGTCCTTGACGGGTCGCAACCGACGAGGAGAAAATGACCCTGAAAGTTCTCCCCTCTGAAAGGAATCCCATGGGCGTCTTCGGCAACCCCTTCGGCAGCGGCCCGGCCGGACGCCCGCGCTCCATCTTCGGCAGCGACGGTTCCTTCACCACGGTCACCGGCAACGGCAGCACGGCCTTCTCGTCCGACGGCACCGTGTACACGCGCTGCGGCAGCACGATCCTCTCGTCCAAGGGCACGACCCTCATGGAGACACCCACCGGCTTCATCGGCTCCGACGGTACCCTCTACACCAAGGCGGGCACCGGCCTGTTCGGCTCCGACGGCACCTGGTACACCTCCGCATAGGGCCCAACCGTCATCGGGTCCGGAGGTTGGGACATAAGCGCCCTGGTCGTGGGGCACCGCGCCCCTGCCTACCTGGAGGATCGGGACAGAAGTGCCCGACCATTGGGACAGAAGTGTCCGAGTGGTGGGACACCGAGAGAGAGGGGCGCCCGTATCGGGCGACACGGGTGCCCCCTCGAATCGCTTCCGGCCATGCAGGCTCCGAAACCCGCACGGCGGAGGCCCCTCCCGCGGCCTAGTGGATGCCGGGCCACACCGCGCCGGTGGCGGGGGCGTCCTTGTCGGCACCCTCGTCGGGGATGACGCCGTACTCGGCCAGCAGGTCGTAGATGTCGGTGCCCTCGATGGCCTTGAGGCCCTTGGACAGCATGAGCTTCTCGATAAGGCTCATGTTCATGTCGGTGGCCGGCTTGCCGTCGCGCAGCATCACCGTGGCGTTCAGCAGGCAGCGCAGGTCGAAGGCGCTCCCCCACACCTCGGGCACGCCGCGGTCGATGTCCAGCAGCGTGTACACGGCCTCCATGGCGGTGCGCATGGAGTACTCGGTGGTGAAGATGGTGTCGCGCGGGGTCTCGGCGAACTGGCCGATGAACGCGAAGTTCCTGGCGCCCTGGGGCACCACCAGCGGGCGGTCGCCCTTGGCACGGGGCATGAAGAAGGCCGTGATGTAGGGCATCATGCAGGGCACCGTGTTGGCGCTGTTCGTGGCGAGGTCCTCGATCTGGTCCTCAGGCACGCCCAGGTGGTAGAGCCACTCCTCGCAGATCTCCTTGCCGGAGCAGTCGCGCATGGGCTTCTTGACGTAGTCGCCGGGCTTGTCGGTGAACAGGCTGTACACCCACACGCACACGGTGCCGGGCTTCTGGTCGCGGAACTGCGGCTGGCGGTTGATGGTCCACGAGAGCAGCCAGCTGGAGTCCTCCACGCTCACGATGCCGCCGGTGACCACGCCGCCGGAGAGCGGGTCGCGCTTGCAGATCCTCTCGATGTAGGGAAGGATGCGGTCGTCCAGGGTGGTGACCGTGGCGCTCTCCCAGTTGCTGAGCTCGGGCGTGGAGCAGAACTTCTCGGGACGGCCGAAGTCCGGGCTCTGGGCGGCGATGCGCTTCCAGAGGTCCCAGCCGTCGCCGTCGCAGAGCTCGGGCGAGAAGGCAGCGGGCTCGTCTTGGGTGCCGAAGGTGGAGTGGGCCACGCAGCTGCCCGGGGTCACGAACACGAGGTCGTCCTCGGTGAGCTCGACGGTCTCCTCGGCGCCCGGCTCCACCTGGCCGCCGCCCGGCACGCCGGTGGCCGCGTCCTTGGCCGCCTGGCTCTCGTTGCGACGCAGGACGATCTGGGTGGCGAGCTTGCGGTCGTCGTCCTTGGAGCCGTCGCAGGAGAAGCGCACGTCGAGGACGTGGGTGTCGTACTGGAAGTCCACGCCGGCCTTCTCGAGGTAGCGCACCATGGGCAGGATCATGGACTCGTACTGGTTGTAGCGGGTGAAGCGCAGGGCGCTGAAGTCGGGCAGGCCGCCCACGTGGTGGATGAAGCGGGTGATGTAGCGCTTCATCTCGAGCGCGCTGTGCCAGTTCTCGAAGGCGAACATGGTGCGCCAGTAGAGCCAGAAGTTGCTCTTGAGCACCTCGTCGGAGAAGTACTCGGTGATCTTCTTGTCCTGCAGGTCCTCCTCCGGGGTGAAGAACAGCCTCATGATCTCCATGCAGCCCTTGTCGGAGAGGCCGAACTTGTTGTCCGTGTGCGCGTCCTGGCCGCGGTCCCTGGTGGCGCGGCAGAGCGAGTAGTTGGGGTCGCGCTTGTTGAGCCAGTAGTAGTAGTCGAGGACGCTCACGTTCTCGTCCTCGTACGACGGGATGTCGCGGAAGAGGTCCCACATGACCTCGAAGTGGTTGTCCATCTCGCGGCCGCCGCGCATGGTGTAGCCCAGCTGGGCATAGTCCCAGCCGTCGCAGGCACCGCCGGCGCGGGGGTCGCGCTCGAGGATGTGGATGTTCTCGCCCGGCATCTGGGCGTCGCGCACGAGGAAGCAGGCCGCCGAGAGGCCCGCGAGGCCGCCGCCGACGATGTAGGCGTGCTTGGACTCGACGCCCTCGGGTTTCTGCGGATGGGCGAACGCCTCGTAGTTGCCGCTGGAATAGTACATGGGACCTCCTTGCGTTGGTGGTGCCGACGTCTGGGTGGGACGTACCCGCGGCCGCCGTCCCCTGACAGGCGGCGCCATCTGGCACACAAGGGGCGCAAGGGAGATAGAAGATGCAAGTGACAGCAAAAGTGCCCTACTGTTGGGACAGAAGGTTC
>CBCSOI010000184.1:0-3931 GCA_965141595.1 uncultured Atopobiaceae bacterium
GTTCTGCGTACTCGCCGCCCAGGGCGAGGAGCTCCTCGTGAGTGCCGCGCTCCGCGATGGTCCCGTGGCCCATGACGAGGATCTGGTCCGCCGATCGGACCGTGGACAGGCGGTGCGCCACCACGAGCGAGGTGCGCCCGGCCATCATGGCGTCGAAGGCCTCCTGCACGAGGGCCTCGGTGCGGGTGTCGATGGAGCTCGTGGCCTCGTCGAGCAGCAGGATGGGCGGGTCCACGAGCATGACCCGCGCGATGCAGAGCAGCTGGCGCTGCCCCTGGGACAGGCCGGCGCCGCCCTCGCCCACCACGGTGTCGTAGCCCTCGGGCATACGCTCGATGAAGTCGGCCGCGAAGGCCCGCTCCGCGGCGGCCCGCACCTCCTCCCGCGTGGCGTCGGGCCGGCCGTAGGCGATGTTCTCGGCCACGGTGCCCTCGAAGAGCCAGGTGTCCTGGAGCACCATGCCGAAGGCCCGGCGCAGGCTCGCCCGCGTGAGCGCACGGGTGTCGCACCCGTCGACCTCGATGGTGCCGGAGTCGGCGTCGTAGAAGCGCAGCAACAGGTTGATGAGGGTGGTCTTGCCGCAGCCCGTGGGGCCGACCACGGCAACCCGCTCGCCGGGGTCGGCGTGCCAGGTGATGCCCTCCAGGAGCGGCCTGCCCGGCCCGTAGCCGAACGACACGTCGGAGAAGCCCATCTCGCCGGCAGGCTCCTCGGGGAGCACGAGGGCGTCGGCGGGGTCGGGTCCCATCTCGGGCGCGTCGATGAGCGAGAAGAGCCGCCGCGCGCTGGCGAACGCCGTCTGCAGCTGGGTCATGACCCCCGAGATGTCGTTGAAGGGCTTGGTGTACTGGGTGGTGTAGGACAGGAAGCTCTGCACGCCGCCGATGGAGAGCGGCCCCGGAAACCCGGTGAGGCAGGCCCAGCAGCCGATGGCGGCCACCACGGCGTAGACCACGTTGTTGGCGAAGCGCGTGCCGGGGTTGGTGAGCGACCCGGCGAACTGCGCCCGCTCGCCCACGGTGTAGAGGCGGTCGTTGAGGGCGGCGAAGCCCTCCTCGGCCTCCTCCGCGCGGCCGAACGCCCAGAGGAGCCGCTGGTTGGAGACGTGCTCCTCCACGTAGCCGCCGAGGTCGCCCTGGATCTCCTGCTGGGCGGCGAAGCTCGTGTGCCCCACCTTGGCGATGAAGGCGGCCACGAGCACCGAGACCGGTGTGACGACCACCACGACCACGGCCATGGCGGGCGAGATCCAGAACATGAACGCCAAGGTGCCCACCACGGCCACCACGCCGCAGAAGAGCTGCTGCACGCCCTGGAGGAGGCCGTCGCCCACGGCGTCGGCGTCGTTGACCACGCGGGACATGAGGTCGCCGTGGGGGTGGCCGTCGATGTAGGAGACCGGCAGCCTGCGGAACTTGCCGTAGGCGGCGTCGCGGAGGTCGCGCACGGTCTCGTAGGTGAGGCGGCTCGTGGTGTAGCCCTGGAGCCACTGGAGCAGCGCCACGGCGGCCACCACGCAGGCGAGGCGGCCCATGAGCCACGCGAGATCGCCCCAGGCCACCTGTCCGGGGCCCACGACGGCGTCGATGGCGAGGCCCACGAGCACCGGCACCGTGAGCGCCAGGCCCTGGGAGCCCACGGCCGTGAGGAACGCGGCGGCCACGAGCCCGCGGTGGGGCCGCACGTAGGAGACGATGCGCGCGAGCACCTCGCGCGGGGCGGCATCCTCCCACCTCATGCCAGCACCTCCTCGCGCTCGAGCTGGGACAGGCACGTCTCGCGGTAGACCGGGCACGTCTCCACGAGCCCGGCGTGGGTGCCGAGTCCGGCCACCCGGCCGCGGTCCAGCACGAGGATGCGGTCGGCGTGGCGCACGGAGGCGACGCGCTGCGAGACGACGATGCGCGCCGGGCCGCCCTCCCAGGAGCCGAGTGCGAGGCGGAGCCGGGCGTCGGTGGCGAAGTCCAGGGCCGAGGCGGCGTCGTCCATGACGAGCACCTGCGGCGCCCCCACGAGGGCACGGGCGATGCAGAGGCGCTGGCGCTGGCCGCCGGAGAAGTTCCTGCCGCCGGCCTCCACCGGGGCGTCGAGGCCCTCGGGGCGCCCCCGCACGAAGTCGGCGGCCTGCGCCCGCTCCAGGGCCTCCCAGAGCTCGTCGTCGGTGGCCGAGCCGTCACGCCACAGGAGGTTTTCCCGGACGGTGCCGGACAGGAGCGCCGACTCCTGGGGCACGAACGACACCGCGTCCCTGAGACCCGCGAAGGGCCACGAGCGCACGTCGGTGCCGAGCACGGAGACCGACCCGGACGAGACGTCGTAGAAGCGCCCCACGAGGTCGGCGAGGGTGGACTTTCCCGAGCCGGTGCCCCCGATGACGCCCAGGACCTCGCCGGGGCCGAGCGACACCGTGACGCCGTCGAGGGCGGGCCTGCCGCCCCCGGGATAGGTGAACGAGACGTCCTCGAAGGCCACGGCGGGGGCGCCCCCCACGGGCGCGGGGAGGGGGCCGCCGGGGTCTGCCACCGCGGGCTCCCAGTCGAGCACCTCGGCCACACGGCCGGCGGAGGCTTGGGCGCGGGTGAAGATGACCACGAGGTTGGCGATGTAGGCAACGGACACGAGCACCTGGTTCATGTAGCCGATGAGGGCCATGAGCTCGCCCTGCTCGAGATCGCCGGCGAAGACCTGGCCGGCGCCGGCCCAGAGGATGGCGCACACGCCCACGTTGAGGATGAGGAAGGTGGCGGGGTTGAGCAGAGCCGAGAGACGCCCGGCAGCCACGGCGTCGGCCGCCTGGTCGGCAGCGGCCCGCTCGAAGCGCCGCTCCTCGAAGCCCTCGCGGGAGAAGGCGCGCACCACACGCACGCCGGCGAGGGCCTCGCGCACGATGGTGCCGATGCGGTCGAGTTTGGCCTGCATGGAGACGAAGTACGGGAAGCTCCGGCGCATGACCAGGTAGAACACCAGCAGCGTGGCCGGGAGGCACAGGCAGAAGACGGAGCCCAGCACAGGGTCGAGCACCAGTGCGCACACGATGGCGCCCACGGCCAGCACCGGCCAGCGGATGACCTGGCGGATGAGCATGGCCACGGCCACCTGGAGCTGGTTGACGTCGTTGGTGATGCGGGTGATGAGCGACGGGGTCCCGAAGCGGTCCACATCGGCGAAGGAGAAGCGGTTGACCGCGGCGAAGAGCTCGCGGCGGATGTCGGTGCCCATGCCCTGGCTCGCGAGCGACGCCATCTTCTGGCAAACGAGCGTGAAGGCGAACCCGCAGAACGCGAAGGCGACGAGCGCGAAGGCGCCCCGCGTCACCACGGAGGCGTCGCCCCGCCGCACGCCCGAGTCGATCATCCAGGCGATGACCAGGGGCGTGAGCAGATCGAACACCACCTCCAGTGTCTTCATGAGCGGACCGAGCACCAGCCAGCGCCGATAGGGCCCGAAGAACCGCCTGGCGAGCTCCGCCATGGCCTACCCCACGCCCAGGCGGTCGGCGAGCTCGAGCCACTCGTCCTCGAGGGACGAGATCTCCTCCCTCGCGGCGTCGAGGCGACCCTGGAGCGCGCCGAGGGCCTCGTAGTCGCTGCCGTCGGCGGCGGCCAGCGCGGGCACGATGGCCGCCGGCTCGTCGCGGAGCCTCTACAGGCGCCGCGTCACGGAGTCGAACCTCCGCTTGAGGTCGCGCCGCTCGGAGTTGGTCATGCCCCCGGGCGGGCCGGCCGCCTTGGGGGCGGCCTCGGGCCCGGAGGTGTCGAGCTCCCGCGTGCCGTCGTGCGGCAGGGCGAGAAACTGGTCCACGCCGCCGGGCATGTGGCGCAGGGTGCCGTCCACGATGGCGTACTGGTCGTCGGTGACGCGCTCCATGAGGTACCGGTCGTGGGTCACGAGCAGCAGGGTGCCCGGCCACTCGTCGAGGAGCGACTCCATG
>CBCSOI010000185.1:0-3922 GCA_965141595.1 uncultured Atopobiaceae bacterium
CGCGACTTCGTGTGCGACCTCGTCTACGCCTGCTCCATGTGCCAGATGCACCTCTCGCGTCTCTGCGAGGAGCTCATCGTCTGGTCGACGGCGGAGTTCGGCTTCGTGGAGATGGACGACGCCCACTCTACCGGGTCGTCCATCATGCCGCAGAAGAAGAACCCCGACTTCTGCGAGCTCGTGCGCGGCAAGACCGGCCGCGTGTACGGCGACCTCGTCTCCATCCTCACGGTCCTCAAGGGCATCCCGCTGACCTACGACAAGGACCTCCAGGAGGACAAGGAGCCCATGTTCGACGCCTTCGACACCGTGCTGGGCTCGCTCCACGCCGTCACGGGCATGGTGCGCACCATGCGGGTCAAAGCCGACCGCATGGCCGAGGCGGCCCACGAGGGCTTCATGGCCGCCACGGACCTCGCCGACTACCTGGTGGGCAAGGGCATGCCGTTCCGCGAGGCCCACGGCGTGGTTGGTCGCGTGGTGGCCGACTGCGTCAAGGCCGGCGTGACGCTCCAGGACCTCACGGCCGAGGAGCTCCGGAGCTGGTCCGCGCTCTTCGGCGACGACGCGCCCGACGCCGTGGCCATCGACGCCGTGGTCTCGAGGCGCACCACGTTCGGCGGCACCGCGCCCGAGGCGGTGGCCGAGCAGCTCGCCCTCCTCAGGGAGGCCGTGGCGGGGGAGGCGCGTTAGGCGTCCGCACCTGCATATGCGGCCGCACGGAGGGAGGCGGCCTTTCCGGAACAGGGGCCCGGCGACCGTCTCGGTCGCCGGGCCCCTGTTCGGTTCCCCTCCGTGGATGCGCGGGGTCTGACCCGACGCGGCGTCAGTTCGTCGGTGCCGTGCCGCCGCCGGCGTCGCCGCCACCGCCCGTGCCGCCGGTACCACCACCGCCCGTGCCCCCGCCGGCGTCGCCCCCGCCGGTGCCTCCGGTGCCGCCCGTGCCGCCCGACGCGTCACCGCCCGTGCCGCCGCCCTGGGATGGCACCGTGGGCGTCGTGGCGCCGCCCTGGCCCTGGCCGTTGTCGGCGGGCGCCGTGGGCTGCTCGGTCGTGGTGGTCGTGGTCTCCTCGGTCACCGTGGCCTCCTCCCGGGGAGCCTCGGTGCTGCGCGAGGAGCGTGATGGGCCGTTGTCGGACCCGCCGGCGTTCCTGGCGAACGACCAGGTGCTGTTGGACTTGTAGGTGGGGCGCGCGTCGGCGTCGGGGAACTCGGCCCTGGGGGTGTCGCCCAGGTAGGCCTTCACGAACTGGCCGAAGATGGGGCACGAGCTGTTGGAGGGGTGGCCGTCCGAGCCGTCGATGACGACGGTCTTGGAGGAGTCGGGGTAGCCCGTCCACACCGCCACGGCGATCTGGGGCGTGTAGCCGCAGAACCACAGGTTGTCCGCGTACTCCGTGGTGCCCGTCTTGCCGGCGATGGGCTGGTCGATGCCGTAGGACGACACCACCTTGGCCGTGCCGCTCCCGGAGGTGACCACGCCCTCGAGGACGTCGGTGGCCGCCGCCGCCACGGCGGGGTCGAGCGCCTGGGTGGGCGTGTCCTTGTGCTCGTAGACCTGGTTGCCGTTGCGGTCCTCGATCTTGGTGATGGCCACGGCGTCGCGGTGCACGCCGCCGGAGGCCAGGGTCGAGTAGGCCTCGGCCATCTGGATGACGGGGATGGGGATGGTGCCCAGGGTGATGGAGTCGGAGGCGGGGAGGTCCTCGGTGATGCCCATGTCCTTGGCCGTCTTGACGATGCTCTCGCCGCCCACGGCCTGGGCAACCTGGACGTAGCCGGTGTTGGACGAGAGCTCAGTGGCCCTGCGCAGGGTGATGGTGCCGTAGGAGATGCCGCCGTAGTTCTTGACGGTCCAGCTGGACGACACTTTGAGCGGTGAGTTGCAGTTGAGGTAGACGTCGGGGTCCATGCCGTCGCGGATGGCCGCCACGAGGGTGAAGGCCTTGAACGACGAGCCGGGCTGGCGCATGCCCTGGGTGGCCAGGTTCACCTGGTTCTTGGAGAAGTCGCTGCCGCCCACCATGGCCTTGATGTAGCCGGTGGAGGGGTCGACGGCCACGAGCGCGCTCTCGAGGCCGTCGCGGCCGATGTAGGCGAGTCGGTCGGCGACGGCCTTCTGGGCCTCCTCCTGGGCATCGGGGTCGAGGGTCGTGTAGACCTTGAGGCCGCCCTTCATGACGGTGTCGCTGGAGAAGTCCTCCGACAGCACCTCCTTGATGTACTGCGTCCAGTAGGGGTAGACGCCGGTGTTCGACATGGTGTTGGACCCGGGGTTGAGCTCGAGGGGCGTGTTGTAGGCCTTGTCGTACTCCTCCTGGGAGATGTCGCCGGCGTCGAGCATGCGCTTGAGAACAAGGTTGCGGCGCTGCACGGAGGCCTCGGGGTTCTGGGTGGGGTCGTACATGGTGGGGGAGTTGGGGATGCCCACGAGGAGCGCTGCCTGGGCCAGGGTGAGGTCCTTGGCCGAGGTGTCGAAGTAGGTCTTGGCCGCCGCCTCGATGCCGTAGGCGCCGTTGCCGTAGTAGATGGTGTTGAGGTACATGTTGAGGATCTGGTCCTTGGAGTACTTCTTCTCCATCTCCACGGCGATGTAGGCCTCGCGCACCTTTCGTTTGATGGTGCGGTCGAACTGCTCGTCGGAGAGGACGGTGTTCCTCACCAGCTGCTGGTCGATGGTGGAGGCGCCCTCGGAGCCGCCGAGGAGCGTCACGAGCGCGGCGCGCGCGATGCCCTGGGGGTCCACGCCGTTGTGCTGGTAGAAACGGATGTCCTCGGTGTCCACCGTGCCCGTGAGCACGTAGGGCGAGATCTCGTCGAGCGTGACGTTGCGGCGGTTCTCGGCCATGAACTCGGCGATGACGTTGCCGTCGGCGTCGTAGACGGTGGTGGGCTCGGACACGAGGTAGGCGTCAGGCGAGTCGAAGTCGGGCAGGTCCTGGAGCCAGCCCTCGACGATGGAGCCCACGGAGAAGGCGAGGGCGATGACGGCGAGGGCTATGAAGCCGAGGAGTCCGGCTGCGCCGAACCCCACGATGTGGGTGCGTGAGTGCCGGTGGGCACGCCGCGTCCTGATTCCCATGAAGCGACCTCCTTCGGGGTTTGGTCGCTAGCCATTATCAGATAAGGGAGGCGGTGCCGGGGTCGCCCGCGCGCGTCTCCACGGCATTTTGGGAAGGGTGAGGGTTCCCGGACAGAATGCGTAAGAAATGGCCCCATACGCTATCAGTTGATTTTCAGTAGGTTCGACAACGGTTATACTTCGACCTGAATGAATCGACGCACACCGGAAGGGGTTTGGATGAGTGAGGTAAAGAGGGGGAGGGGGTTGGCCCTCCGCAGGGTGCCGCTGGTGGTGTGCGCCGCCCTGGCGGTCTCGCTGGCCGTCGCGGCCCCGGCCCATGCCGCCTGCGGCCCCGTGGCGCTCGACCCCGGCCACGGCGGCACCGAGAGCGGAGCCAGCGGGTTCGGCCTCCGTGAGGAGGTGCTCAACTGGAAGGTGGCCAACTACTGCAAGGAGCGCCTGGACCAGCTGGGCATCCCCAACTTCCTGACCAAGCAGAACTACGAGACCCTGAGCCGCATGGAGCGCAACCAGCGCGCTGAGGCGAGGAACGCCCGTGTGCTCGTGTCGTTCCACTTCAACAGCGGCGGCGGCCGCGGCGCCGAGGTGCTGGTGACCAACACCTCCACCTGGAACCGCTTCACCAACACCGAGAGCTCCGCGTTCGGCCGCGACCTCCTGGGCAAGCTGAGCGCCGCGCCGTTCAACCTCCAGAACCGCCTGATCAAGACCAACAACTGGGCGGGCAAGACCTACCCCGACGGCTCCGTGGCCGACTCCATGGGCATCAACTACTACCCGCGCCTCAACGGCACCACGGGCCTCATCATCGAGCACGCCTTCATCGACAACCTCGAG
>CBCSOI010000186.1:0-3907 GCA_965141595.1 uncultured Atopobiaceae bacterium
CCCCTCTCGGGGCGCCTCTCCGACCTCGTCAAGGCGCGCACCGGTGCCGACATCGACGTCTACCACGACGACTTCCCCGACGAGCTCGAGGAGGTGCGCGCCATCTGCTCCGAGGAGGCCGAGACCCCCGTGATGGCCGTCATGCGCCTCGAGGAGCTCTGCGACCGCGTGCTGCGGGCCCTCGAGGGCCGCGGCGGCCTCGAGGGGCGCTCGCCCCTGTGGTCCAACAGCTCTCCCGTGCGCATGCTCATGGCCCACGCCCCGGCCGGAGGCACCTGCCAGACCGGCGTCGAGGGCGCGCGCGACCCCTTGGGCATCACCGGCGACCACGACCCCCAACCCGCGCCGGCGAGCCGGTTCTACCAGCTGCCCGACGCCTTCTACGAGGCCAAGGACGCCATCTCGCGCCGCTACTCCGACCTCGGGGACTTCGCCCAGGCCATGGCGGTGGCCGACCAGTGCGTGGCCCTGGCCCCCACGTCCGTCCCGCCGCGGGTGCGGCGCGCCGTGCTCCTCGGCGACCACGGGGACTTCGCCCAGGCGGAGACCGAGCTCAAGGTGATCCTCACCATGCTCGTAGACCCCGACGACACCGGCTTCTGCCTCTACCGGCTGGCCTTCGCCTACTGGCGCCAGCAGAAGGTCCCCCAGGCGGCATCGGCCTACGTGCTGGCCGCCCGCTCGCCCCGCATCGGCGACCAGGCACGTCTCGAGCTCGCCGACCTCCTCCGTGAGGAGGGCGTCACCGAGCCCACCCCCGAGCAGGCCGACGGCGTCCTGGCGGCCGACGGCGTGCAGCTGCCGCCCAACCGGGCCCTGCTGGACACCTTGGGGGAGGCCTCCGCGCGCCTGACCGACGAGGGCTTCCCCGTGGCGGCCTGGCGGCCCCTCAAGATGCTGGCCGACCGTGAGAACAACGACGACCTCCACGCCGTCGCCAACAGCCTGCGGGACGGCACGCCGAGCGCCTACCTCTAACCCTCCCGGACTCGCCACCCCGCCGCGGGGCGGCGGTAACCGGTTGCCTGTCCGTTATCCTAGGCCCTATAAGGGAATAAAGGTCCCCTGACCAGTCCCGGCGAGACAGGCTCCCGGGCGCTCCCGCACGCAACGCGTGCATGGAAGGAAGGGCGACCATGGCGTACGACAGCACCAAGGCCAAGGAGGCCGGCAAGGGCTTCATCGCAGAGTTCAAGGAGTTCATCTCCCGCGGGTCGGTGATCGACCTCGCAGTGGGCATGATCATCGGCGCCGCCTTCACGGCCATCGTGAACTCGCTGGTCAACGACATCGTGATGCCCCTCATCGGCGTCATCATCGGCGGCATCGACTTCTCGGGCATCCAAACCCAGGTGGGCGGCGCCACCATCATGTGGGGCAACTTCATCCAGGCCATCATCAACTTCCTGCTCATCGCCCTCGTGGTCTTCCTCATGGTGAAGTGCATCAACACCGCCCACAACGCCATGAGCAAGAAGGCCGAGCAGGAGCTCGAGGAGGAGGTGGCCCCCGAGGACCCCGCCACCATCCAGGTGAAGCTCCTCGAGGAGATCCGCGACGCCCTCATCGACCGCGAGTAAAGCGCACGCAAGCAAGCTTTACGACAAAGCCGCGCCCGGTCGGTGCGAACGGGCGCGGCTTCTGGATTAGGAGGGAGTCTCTACCCGACGTCCCAGCTCGGCCATAACCGGTGAGAGCACCGCCATGACCAGCGCCACAACGAGACAGCGCCACTCGGGGTCGAGGACCCATTGCCCCGCCAGGAAATCGGCGTTCGCCGCCAGCACACCAAGCAGGCCCTGCAAAACAGTGCGCAAAAGACGCCACTCCCACCCGTTGCCGTTCAGCAACCGTTCCATGACTCCTGCCTCCTCTCGGATCTCACACCTCCCACCTCTGCGCGAATCACCGCCACATCGCGCTCCAGGGCATAGGTACGCTCTATCAAACGGTTGTGTTTTTCTACCTTGCGATCGAGTGAATCAACCTTTGACTCAAGCAGTGCCCGACTCCGCGAGTTAGACGCCAATACGCCAGCCAAAGTAAGCACGCCGGATACAACCGCCACTACTATCGACTCCATGGATTTCTCCTTTACGCAATTCATTTACCAACTAAAAAGAGATAGTTACATGTAGGAGGCACATCTTGAAGTGATCGAGAGACTGACATGGACGTTTTACCGAGCAAGCAGCTTCCAGCAGAACCGGAACCGATAATGCGTCAACGTCGACTTCACAGGGCGACCGCATTATGCGCCCTCCTTTGTCTCGGCTTCATCATCGCTTCATATTTTATTGTCACCTTTGGAATACAGGCCGTGGTAAGCATCTGGGACACCGATGCTCTCGCCCGCCACCCGGCAGATCGGATGTGGACCGAAACCCTCCGATACCTTTCCCAGGCTATTGGAGTCTTCGGTTGCATCTTGGGCTGGACGGTACCTATCATCCAGACCAGTATGCTGGGAGAACCCTTTAACCATCACAAGACAAAGGTTTTCAAAACGGTCATTAGAGTTGCAGTTATAGCTTCCTCAGTGTTTGCATTCTTTTTAATTATCGTAATATTAGTACAGCCTTGGATTCTCAATGCCTTTGAAGTCACTCCCTCTTCTCTCCCATATCGGTATTGGGAGCCGCCCGTCAATGTCCCCTGGCCTTTTTACGGAGCGTACCGTGTCCTGCTTCGTTTTTACAATCGATGCCTTGCTCTAGAATTCATTATTTTTTTTATCAATTTATTCTATAGGATCTATTTGATAGATGGTCCTTCTTTGCGCAAGAAAGCAGAGCTTCCGCCGACAGCGAGAGATGCGACCAGATCAAGCAAAATACCCACTAGATTAATAATTCGCAGGGTACTCTACGTCTTCTACTATGCAGCATTGCTGCTCGCCTCGTTCTGGAATAGCGTCTCTACCTTCTTTGGCGCCGCATCGTTTATATAGCACTCGATTTATATAGCGCTCGACCCCGCCTCCGCATGGGCCGAGCGCTCCATCCTCACCGCACCAACGCCATCGGGGGGGCACCCCCCCCCGTTACGAACCACCTTCAACAAAAAAAGGCGACCTCCCGACACGAGACCGGGAGGTCGCCTTCTTGTGTGTAGGTACGATCTACGCCATTACCTTCGGCGAAGGCCTGGCAAAGGCTTCGTAAGTGAACACACCCTCTTTTGGGATGAAACAGGGAACCTCGAAGGGAGTCGCCTCCCTTGAGGGACTGCAGTCCATCACAGTAGACGCACCCCCAACGATGGCACCACTTTCATCTCTGGCTATAACGGAAATAAGGACAGCGTCCGCGCCTTCCGTCGGCACGTAATGATTTCGCGTCACATTCCCTCGGAAAGACTCCGCCGGCCAATTGGTGGCCGCCCCACGCGATAGCCCAGTTACCGAGTAAAAGTCGGTCTCTACCGGCCCAGACGCACTCCAGACACCCTCTGCACCCATAGAAAACTCGACATCAGAAACCCCTGGACGATCGTTACCCACCATCCCTGCCAAAGCCACCTCAGAATCCGCCTCGATTACCAAGGGGTCGTCACCATAACGCTCCAGCACCTTCCCATCACTATCTTTAAGAACTACATCAAGGGAAGGCGTCTCACAGCGCCAGTTGTCATTGGGATTCCGGACAACGGCAGCGTAGGTCACATAGCCGTCGTCGTTGACCGACCAACCAGACTCCACGATCTCCAGCGGCTGAGGGGCGGAGCTGGGCTGCACCTCCGCCGGCTCCCGCACCGCACCGGCGTCCGCCTCCTGGCGCTCCCCTCCCGAGCACGCCGCCAGCGAGCAGGCGAGCACGACGCCGAACAGTACGGTCAGGATCGTCCTCATGGCTCCTCGTTCCGTCGGGGCCTCCGTGTCCCCAGTATAAGTTCGGATACTAGAAAG
>CBCSOI010000187.1:0-3899 GCA_965141595.1 uncultured Atopobiaceae bacterium
ATGTGCACCACGCCGGGAATCTCGTCGATGATGTCGTCGAGCTTGGTCCCCTTCTGGCCCACGACCGAGGCACCGGAGAGGTCGGCGAGGGTCCTGGCGTCCTCATAGGGGGAGCCCTCGCGCACGAACAGGCCGTAGGTTCCCTCGAAGTAGGGGTCGGAGAAGTCGATGGACTGGCGGCGCTCCTCGGTGGGCGCCATGCCGGCGATGATGACGTCGATCTGGCCCGAGGTCAGGGCGTCGATGAGGCCGTCGAACGAGAGTTTGACGGCCACGGGCTCGCGGTCGAGGGCGGCGGCCACATGCTTGGCGACCTGGACGTCGTAGCCGTCGGCATAGGCCCCGGGGACGTTCTCGATGGGGATGGTGGTGTCCGACTCCTCCGTCACCTGCCAGTTGTAGGGGGCGTAGGCGGCCTCCATTCCCACACGCAGGGTCTGGGCACCGGACCCGCCCTCGGTGGCCTGGGCCTGGGCGCCGTCGGGGGCGGCACCGCAACCGGTGAGGGCGGCCGCTGCCGCCGCGAGGGCGCCGGCGGCGAGAAAGCCGCGGCGGGTGAGGGCGCAGGCGACGGGGCGCTTGGGCAGCCCGCCGTTCGCTGTGGACTGCTGCGCCGTGGGGGCGTTGCTCTCGGTCATGGCTGCTCCTTCGCATCCGTGGGCGGCACCTTGCCGGCCGCCGTTGGCACGAAAGGGTACGACGGCCCGAGAGCCCCGACGGTCGCGGCCGGGGAAACGGTCGATGCATAGAAATAAAATTCGCTCCCGTTTCTATGCATCCATGGGCGCATGGGGCCAAGTGTCAACAAACAAGCTGGTAAAGGCATGTGTAATAACGCATAACCGGCGCGATTCCCTCAGATTTCAGACGAATCCATGCGGCGATTCATACATTCAGGTTACTATCAATTGCATATCGCGGTGTGAGAGGGACGCGATCTGGACCCATCGCCACCCGACGATGAATACGGAACCGCAGGGACGCCCCCTGTCCCACCGCTGTCCCACCACCCGGACACTTTTGTCCCAACGGTCGGGCACTTCTGTCCCACCGTTGGCAGGGGCCCGACCATGCCGGAGGCCCCTTCGGCATGGGCTCTTCGGTCAAAGGAGCCTCCGGACCCATGCCGAAGCCATCTCCGGCATGGTTTTCTCGGCGCCGGGTGCCCAAAACCCATGCCGAAGGCCGCATCGGCATGTCCGGCCATCATCCACCCCCGCACCGGGGACCGGCCCGATGCGCCCACGATTCATAAGGAGAGAAACATGCGAAGTGACAGATGTGCCAGGCACCGCTGTCACACCGGGCGCGCGCCACGGTGGTGCGACAGTGGCCCCGATGCACCACGGTGGCGTCGTTTTCCGGAAAAAACACCACGGTGGCGCAGGGGCGGATCCGACGGCATCGTGGGACAAAAGTGCCCGACCGTTGGGACAGAAGTGTCCGACTGTTGGGACAAAAGTGTCTGGGTGGCGGGCGGCTGGCATGACAACCTGCCGTGCGCCGACGGTCCTGTGGTTTTTGACACGGACGTGCCACACCCGCAACACACTGGGAACAAAGGGACCCGAGGACTACCCCTCTGCCTGATAGGAGCACCCATGAGCCTCTTCGGCCTGTTCAACAAAAACGAGAGCCCCGACCTCGACGGCATCGAGCCTATCGACGCCATGGCCAACGCCACGACCATCGCCGCGCCCGTGACCGGAGCCGTCATCGAGCGCATGGACGTGGAGCGCGACATCTTCTCCGAGGGCCTGCTCGGCCGCGGCTGCGGCATCAAGCCCCAGAACGAGGTCGTGTACGCCCCCGTCAACGGCACCGTCACCGTGGAGTACGCCGGCAGCCAGCACGCCATCGGCTTCGTGAGCGAGGGCGGCGCCCAGGTGATCGTGCACGTGGGCATCGACACCGTGGCCATGGAGGGCAAGGGCTTCACCTACCTCGTGGGGCAGGGCGACGCCGTGAAGGCGGGCCAGCCCGTGCTCGCCTTCTCCCGCGAGGCCATCGCCGAGGCCGGCTACGACGACATCGTGACCATCGCCGTCGTGAACGCCGACGACTTCGAGCGCGTGGAGCTCGTGCAGCACGGCCACGTGGACGCCGGCCAGATCCTTTTGGAGCTCACCGACTAGCACCGGCCGAGAAGACGGCCCTGTCCCGCACCGGGACGACGAGGCCCCCGCATCCCACCGGGTGCGGGGGCCTTCCTTGTCTCGCGGACCCTGTCGAGGACCGACGCCCCTGCGGACCGGTCCCGCAGCACGCGCCCGCTGCCCGCGGCCGCTACTCGGCGGCGGGGCCGTCGCCCTTGGGCCGGTTGGAGCGGCGCCTGCGCCTGCGGCGGGGCTTGTCCGCACCCTGGCCCTCCTGGGGCTGGCCCTTGGCGTCCTGCTGCGGGCGCTGGCTACGTGGCCTGTCGGCACCGCGGTCGCGGCGCTCCTTGGGCGCGCGTCCCTCGGCGCCCTGGCCCTGCCGGTCCTGGCGGCCGCCGCCGTCGCCGGGGCGGCGCCTGCGCGTCGCCTTGGGCGCGCCGGCCTCTCCCCCACGGGAATCCTGCCGGGCCTCGGCCCCGCGGCGCTCCGGCGCCTCCGCGCCCTCGCCGGCGTGGTGGCGCCTGCGGCGGCGCCCCGGGCGCTGCCCCTCGCCACCGGCGTTCTCGCCCTTGGCGGCCTTGCGGGCGGCCCGCTTGGCGCGCTCGGCCTCCTTGGCGGCGGCCTCCTCCTTCTTCTCGGCCACCTGCGCCCGGCGCCTGCGGCGGCGCTGCTCGCTCACGAACACGATGTCGCTGTCGTCGAAGTCCTGCTGCCCCACCCCGTTGGCGCGGTCGAGCTCGGCGAGGGCCATCTGCACCTCGGAGGACTCCAGGGCCTCGAGCATGGAGCGCGTCACGGTGTCGGGACGACAGGCGCAGTGGTTCTCCTCGGCCTTCTTGCAGGCGCGCTCGGAGCACTCCATGCCTGCGAGGGGCACCTTGATGGACTTGCCGTTCTCCAGGCGCAGGCCCAGCATCTCGCGGGGCGTGTCGTACTCGCAGATCTTGGCCTTGCCGAGCGGGGTCTCGATCACGGCGTTCTTCTTGGGGGCACGGCCCTTGAAGTCGCGGTAGGCCTCGAACTCGTAGCGCAGGCAGCACATGAGGCGGCCGCAGACGCCGCTGATCTTGGGGCTGTTGAGCGGAAGGTCCTGCTCCTTGGCCATGCGGATGGAGACGGGCTCGAAGCGGGTCTCCCAGCGGGCGCAGCAGAGCTCCTGGCCGCAGCCGGCGTAGCCACCCATGAGGGCCGCCTCCTCGCGCACGCCGATCTGGCGCATGTCGATGCGCTCGTGGAGGGCCCGGGAGAGGTCGCGCACGAGCTGGCGGAAGTCCACGCGCTCCTCGGCGGCGAAGTAGCACACGCAGCGCTCGCCGCCGAAGAGGTACTCCACACCCACGGGCTTGATGGGCAGGCCCGACTCCTTGGCCAGACGGCGGAACACGGGCAGCGCCTCGTCGCCCTTGGCGGCGAGGTCCTCGGCGCGGTCGTAGTCGTCGTCGGTGGCCTTGCGGACGATGGGCTTGAGGGTGGCGTCGCCGATGGTCTCCTTGAGCTCGGTCTCCGAGACCTCGCGGGCGTCCTCGGTCACGAGCCCCATCTCCAGGCCGCGCTCCGTCTCGCAGATGGCGTGGTCGCCCGCCTCGATCCGGGCCCCCGCGGGGTCGAACCAGAGGTCGGAGAAGGCGAAGGTGAACTTCACCGGGATGACGCGGGGCATAGGGCCTCCTTGAAGGCGAGCAGCATGGCCTCGACGGCCAAGCGGGGGGTGACGTTGTGCGCGATGTCCGCGGCGGCTCGCTCGGCCGCCTCACAGGCGGCGACGACGCGCTCGACACCGGCCGCGGCCAGGGACGCCACGGT
>CBCSOI010000188.1:0-3899 GCA_965141595.1 uncultured Atopobiaceae bacterium
ACGGACGAGGAGCGCTCGGTGGACTCCACGTAGCAGACGACGTCGGGCGAGAGCCCCGTGGAGGCGATGCCGCGGCGCGCGGCGGCGGCCATGGCGGCGCAGGTCTCCATGGCCGCCGAGCCGCCCCGGAGCACGCAGGCGTTGCCCGAGCGCAGGCAGAGGGCGATGGAGTCGGCCGTCACGTTGGGGCGCGCCTCGTAGATGATGGCCACGACGCCCAGGGGCACCGAGACCTCGGTGAGCGAGATGCCGCTCGCGAGCACGCGCCCCCCCTCGACGACGCCGAGCGGGTCCTCCTGGGCCGCCACCTCCGCCATGGCGGAGGTCACCTGGGCGAGGCGGCCCCGGTCGAGCAGGAGCCGGTCGAGCAGCGGGCCGGGCATGCCGGCCTCGCGCCCGCGGGCCATGTCGCGGGCGTTGGCCTCGCAGACGGCGTCTGCCTCGGCGTCGATGGCCGCGGCGGCCGCCAGGATGGCGGCGGTGCGGGTCTCGGCGGGGGCGGCGGCGAGGGAGGGGGCTGCGGCCTTGGCGGCCCTGGCGCAGCGGGTGGCGTCTGACTCGGTCATGGTTGGACCTCTCGGTGGAAGGGTTAGAAGACGAGGAGCTCGTCGCGGTGAATGGCGGGGACGTCGGCCTTGTCGGGCAGGAAGCGGGCCACCACGTCGAGGGGCAGGCCGCGGCACTTGGCGAGGTCGACCGAGCCGTAGCGCGTGACGCCGCGGGCGACGAGGGCGCCGTCCGGCCCCACGACCGACACGACGTCGCCCTCGTCGAAGGTACCCGAGACCGAGCGTACGCCCACGGGCAGCAGCGACGCCCCCTGGGTGCGGATGGCGTCGGCGCACCCGGCGTCGACCTCCACGGTGCCGGCCGCCCGGTTGGCGATGCCGATCCAGAGCTTCCTGGCCTGCTCCCGCGGCGCGCCGGGACTGCCGAACTCCGTGCGTCTGCCACGGCAGAGCACCGCGTCCACGAGGGAGCGGGGGCGACGCCCGTGGCAGATGGTCATGGGGATGCCGGCGGCGAGGAGGGCGCGGGCGGCGCGGAGCTTGGCGGCCATGCCTCCGGTCCCCACCGACGACCCGGCGCCGCCGGCACAGGCGACGAGGTCGGCGTCGATGCGGTCGACGTGCTCGATGAGCTCAGCGTCCGGGTGCATGGACGGGTCAGCGGTGAACATGCCGTCGATGTCCGAGAGGATGACGTAGCGCTCGGCCCCCACGAGGGTGGACACGATGGCGCCGAGCATGTCGTTGTCGCCGAAGACGAACTCGTAGGCCGCCACCGTGTCGTTCTCGTTGACCACGGGCACGGCGCCGAGCTCGAGCAGGTAGTCGAGGGTGTTCCGCGCGTTGAGGTAGCCGCGGCGGTCCACGACGTCGCGTCGGGTGAGCAGCACCTGGCCGCAAGGGCACCCGTGGGCGGCGAGCCGCTCGGCGTAGGCCTCGGTGAGGGCCGCCTGCCCTGCCGAGGCGCAGGCCTGGAGGGCGGGGATGTCGCTGGGCCGCTCGGCGAGGCCGAGGCGCTCCATGCCTGCCGCCACGGCGCCGGAGGACACGAGCACGGGCCTGAAGCCCATCCCCTTGAGCTCCACGAGCTGGTCCACGAGCGAGGAGAGGTAGCCGTAGTCGAGGGCCCCGTCGGGGCCCACCAGGGTGGAGGAGCCCACCTTGGCCACGATGACGCGCTCGAGCTCCTCGGAGTGCCTCACGACTCCCCCTCCCCGTCCTCTTCGGTCTCACCGTCGAGCTCGGCGAAGTCGTCCTCGGACGGCGCGCCCTCATAGGTGAAGGCGAAGTCGAGGACGCGCACCTCGTCACCGGCCTTGACGCCCGACTTGGCGAGCAGGGCGTCGAAGCCCATGCGGTCGAAGCGGTGCTGCAGGTAGCCCACGGCCTCCTCGTTGTCCCAGTCGGTCTGCACCACGGCGCGCTCGAGGTTGACGCCGGACGCCTCCCAGACGCCGCCGCCCAGGTTGCGGACGGTCATGGCGCGGTCGTTGCGCTCGCGGCGCGCCTCCCAGACGCGCTCGAACTCGGAGATGTCGACGGCAGGGACCTCGACCTCGGCCCTGAGGTCGGACACCATGGCGCCCACGGCGCGCTCAAGCGCGTCGATGCCGGCGCCGGTGACCGCGGAGACGGCGAAGAACGGGCGGCCGTCGGCCATGGCGCGCTCGCGGAGCCGCTCCACGGCCTCGGAGGTGCCGGGCATGTCGGACTTGTTGGCAACGACCACCTGGGGGCGGTCGGAGAGGTCGGCGCCGTGGCGCGCGAGCTCCTCGTTGATGACCTCGTAGTCGTGCACGGGGTCGCGCCCTTCGAGGCCCCCGGTGACGTCCACCACGTGCATGATGAGGGCCGTGCGCTCGATGTGCCGCAGGAACTCGTGGCCGAGCCCCTTGCCCTCGCTCGCGCCCTCGATGAGCCCGGGAACGTCGGCCGCCACGAAGGAGGTGTCGCCGGCACGCACCACGCCGAGGTTGGGCACCAGCGTCGTGAACGGGTAGTCGGCGATCTTGGGCCTGGCCGCGCTCATGCGGGCGATGAGGGAGCTCTTGCCCACGGACGGCATGCCCACGAGGGCGGCGTCGGCCATGAGCTTCATCTCAAGCTCGATCCAGTGGTCGCGGGCCGGCTCGCCCTTCTCGGCGAAGGCTGGCGCACGGCGCACGGACGTGACGAAGTGGATGTTGCCGCGGCCGCCGACGCCGCCCGGCGCCACGACGACGCGCTCGCCGGGGACGGTGAGGTCGCAGATCTCGGCCGCGGGCTCCATGGTCTCGGGGTCGAGCTCGCGGACCACGGTGCCCATGGGCACGCGCAGCACGAGGTCGGCGCCGTCGCGGCCGTGCTTGCGGGCGCCCTGGCCGTGGGTGCCGCGCTCGGCCCTGAAGTGGTGCTTGTAGCGGTAGTCGATGAGCGAGGAGAGCTGGGGGTCGCACTCGAGGACCACGTTGCCGCCGTGGCCGCCGTCCCCGCCGTCTGGACCCCCTTTGGGGACATGGGCCTCCCTGCGGAAGCTCATGCATCCGGCGCCTCCGTTGCCTCCGCACACGTTGATGCGAGAAATGTCGGTGAACTGCGGCATGGCTTGTTCCTTCTGGCTAAAAGAAAGGACCCCCGACGACGTAGACGGGGGTCCCGGACCAATCCTTGATGGAGGAACGAGGCCTTAGGCCTCGACGGGGCGCACGTGCACCTTGTGCTTGGCGCCCTTCGTGAACTCGACCACGCCGTCGGCGAGGGCGAACAGGGTGTCGTCGCGGCCGATGCCCACGTTCTCGCCGGGGTGGATGTGGGTGCCGCGCTGGCGCACGATGATCTGGCCGGTCTTGATGGCCTGGCCGCCGAAGATCTTGGTGCCGAGTCGCTGGGCGTTGGAGTCGCGGCCGTTGCGGGACGAGCCGAGGCCTTTCTTGTGTGCCATGGTGAAAACCTGCCTAACTCTTGAATCCGGGTTCTGGTCTACTCGGCGGTGGAAGCCGACTCGGGGGCAGCGGCCTCACCGGGGATCTCGGTGACCTCGATGCGGGTGAGGTTCTGGCGGTGACCCTTGGTGCGCTGGTAACGCTTGCGCTTGTGGAACTTGAAGACCATCTCCTTGGGGGCCTTGTGCTGGTCGACGACCTTGGCGGTGACCTTCTGGCCGGCGAGCGCGGCCGGGTCGACGGTGGTGGCAGCGCCGTCGTTGAGCAGCAGGACGTCGAGCTGGACCTGCTCGCCAGGCTGCGCGTCGAGCTTCTCGACGTCGAGGACGTCGCCCTTGGCAACCTTATACTGCTTGCCACCTGTGGAAACGATTGCGTACATGTGATCGAACCCTTCATTGCGAGGTGAGTGCAACAATTGTCCATGATAGACCGCCGGCGCACAAGCGTCAACGAGGCCCAACGGTCT
>CBCSOI010000189.1:0-3894 GCA_965141595.1 uncultured Atopobiaceae bacterium
AACTTATCCCGCAGGAGGCCTGCGGGGAAGAGGTCGAATCGGCTAATGAAACGCTCCACGGCATACATCTCGGTCATGGTGTTACCTCCCTGTGGGTTGTCTTTGTGTGCGGTCGCAGGCCTCGTCCCATGGACGAGGGCCCCTCCCCGGATGTCCGGGAAGGGGCCCTCTGGGACTGTCGTTTTCGGTGCGCCCGGTGAGGCCCGTCAGGCCCAGTTGCCGGCAGGGACGGCCGCGGGGGCCTCCCCCGCCGGCGCCCTAGAACCTTCCGAGCTCCGCCATCTCCCGACGGACGCGCTCGGATCGCTTCCGGGCCATGGAGCAGCGGAAGGTCTCGAAGGCGCTCCTGAGGGCGTTCTCGCGGGAGTCCTCCCAGTCGCTGTCGTACCACGCCGCCATGGCACCCTCGACGATGTCGTCGGGGCACCCATAGCCCTCATCGAGGAGGAAGCGGACCTCGGCGGTGAGGTCGTCGTCGTAGCAGTAGGTGTCGCCGACGCGCGCCGTGAGGCGGTAGCGGACCTCGTCGGCGAAGCGCTCCTCGTCGACGCGGTCGCAGACGATCTCGGCCTCGGCCGCCGAGATCACGAGGGGCTCGGCACCGCGGCAATGGATCTTGAGGTTCATGGCCATGGTCTCCTCCTTAAGGGATCTCAATGGCTGAGCGAGCGGAACATGTCCCAGGTCTCCGAGCGGTCGAAGATCTCGAGGGGCACCCCATGAGCTAGGTCCGTCTCGGCTTTGAGAAGGTCACCCCAGCGGCTGTCGCAGGTACTGGCGACAGCTCCCCCGGGCATCCAGTGGGTGTGGCCCTCGGGGTGGGGCGCCACAGGCTCCAGATGGGGCGTGCAGGGGCCGAAGGAGCTGTCCTTCTGGACGACCCGCACGAGGTTCTCGGGTGGGTCGTCGGGGTCGACATCGACGTGGCCCTCGGGACAGAGCACGAGCACCTCGTCGAAACGCTCGCTGACGCCGTCCAGGGAGCATCCCTTGAAACAGGGGTTGCGGTAGACGCTCAGGGGCAGTGCGCGCATGGGTTCCTCCTTGTGTTCGGGGATTGTCACTCATGACAGTCGACGATGTCGACCGTGTAGTCGTCCTTGGGGAGGCTCCGGATGTAGTCCCAGAAGGGGGCCCCGTCCTCGACCCAGGAGCCGTCGGCGTCCACGTAGGCGTAGGGCTCGGCGCACTCACGGAACTTGATGTGGGCCCGACGGAAGACCTCGAAGCTCTTCGGGCGCCTGCGCTTGCGGGATTCCCCGTGGCGCTCGATCTCGGCCAGGAGGCTCTCGTAGTCAAGGCGGATGGCGCGCTCCTCGGCCTCCGTGGGCTCGTAGGTATCGGGGTCCGGGAGGTCTGCCAGGGCCATGGGGGCGAGGTCGTAACCCCAGAGACCCTCCCAACGGCCGCCCTCCTCCCACCAGTCCCAGTGGGCGCCGGGGTTGTACCAGTAGCCTTTCGCCTGTGCCTCGTCGTCGAAGTCGGCGTCCTCGTCCTCCCAGAATTCCGGGGTGGCCCCTGCGAGGGCGGCGAGGTCGGGGTCTTCGCAGAAGGGGGCGAGGATGCTTGCCAGGGGAAGTGGTCCCTCTTTTGGGCGGATCACGGCTACGCAGTAGTGCATGGGCATCCCCTCTCCATAGGGCGAGGGCCCCTCCCCGGAGATCCGGGAAGGGGCCCTCTGACGGGTGTCTTTTGGTGCGCCCGGACGGATTCGAACCGCCGACGCCGGCCTTAGGAGGGCCGCGCTCTGTCCTGCTGAGCTACGGGCGCAGGATCGGGGGGAGCGCCTCGGCACCCCCCTCCAAGGGACCTGCCCCCGGCGCCTCCGGGCGCCGGCCCCGGGAAGGACAGATGAGGGCCCCCGCAAGAGACGCTCGCGGGGACCCTCCGGGCCGTCCCTGTGGAGGTGCGGGGGTGGGACGGCCACGCACCCCTGAGGGGTGCGACGCCAAAGGCCTCGCCGCATACTACCCCGCGAGTTTCAACACACGCACCCCTGCGGGGTGCGACTCCCAAAGGTCGTGCCCGAGCCCATCTGCCCCACGGACACACGCACCTCGGGTGAGATATTTCAATACACGCATCCCCACGGGATGCGACATTGATTTGACCATCGTGTCTTGCAGCTCGATCAAATTTCAACACGCGCATCCCTACGGGATGCGACGGCCCCCCTGTCAAGCTCGTATTTGGGCCGCAAAATTTCAATACACGCATCCCTACAGGATGCGACCCCGGGTCGGCGGAGCCGGTGGAGACCATGAGTACATTTCAATACACGCATCCCTACAGGATGCGACCGACCGCCCAGGAGGGCCCCCAGGCGTCGACCGTGACGGCATTTCAACACGCGCATCCCTACGGGATGCGACCGCCGTGGGCCTCGGCTGCCACACTATCCCACGCATTTCAACACGCGCATCCCTACGGGATGCGACCAAAACCGCAGGTTATCGACATCGCGCACCTTGGAAATTTCAACACGCGCATCCCTACGGGATGCGGCTCCCACCGATCGTTCCTGAATCCACCCCCCCCCACGACATCCTGTGGTCCCATGTCCTGATTAGTTATCTCAAATCATACCAAAGGCATATCATCCAAGACCATCCCGCGCGAACCTCCCGGCATTCTCGTTGCCACCCGAGGTTCGCGCAAGGCCTTCGGGTCGATTTCTATCGACAGCTCCCTAGAGGCCGTTCTTGGCCACCCACTCCTCGAAGGCGCCGACCGCAGCCCTCTCCCCTTCGACCTGCCGGGGGCTTTGGGCGTCCGACACGGCCCTCTTGAGGGTCCAGCGAAAGACCACTCCTGTCGACGCGTCGACATCTGATTCCGGTGAGAAACCGGTGCAACCCACCGACACCTCAAACGGGAGGTTGTCGTCGTCCGCTCCGTCGGGGTCCAGATCGGCGGGCATCCACCCCGTCCTCCACACGCTTCCCTCGGGATAAAAAGCGCGGAGACCTGCCGAAGGTCTTGGACCAGCGCTCGCAGATTTCCCCATATGATGGCCCCTCAGCGGGGCCCTCCCCGGCGAATCGGCATCGTACGGCAGGCCCTCTCCACGGCGTCCAGGACTGCGTCGCAGACATAGACGGTGGAGCGCGCGGACCCCTCCCGGGACACCATGCCGGCGCCCACGGCCTTGGCGAGGGCCTTCTTCGCAGCCTCCCCGCTCACCCCGAGGGCTGAGGCCACGGAGCCCGCAGTGGTCGCCGGGGTCCTCACGAGCAGGGGGCCGAGGCGCTCGGCGCAGCTCCCAGACCTTCCACCGACCCTGTCGCGCCACGTCACCAGGAAGGCGTCCATGGAGTTCTTGAGGGACGCCGCCGTCAGGGCCGCCGCCAGCAGGGAGTCGGCCATGAGGCAGACGATGGGCTCGGCGTCGCCCTCGTGGAATGCCGCGAGGGCCCCGTGGTAGGCGCCGATGTCGGCGAGGAGCCCGGCCGAGGCCGGCAGGCACGCCGCCTCGGAGACCCCGCCATCCCTCAGAAGCAGGTGTACGAGGGCCCTCCCGGCACGGCCGTTGCCGTCGGCGAACGGATGCACCGTCTCGAACTGGGCATGGAAGACGAAGGCCTTGACCGAAACACGCGGCGCAAGCCCCTGGCTTCAGCCATGGGGTCGAGCCGCGCCCACGGGTTGCGAGAATGATAGATAGCAGGCTGTGATATAATTAGGGCATGGAGTACAAGAGCAACAGCAACGTCGTCTACAGCTGCAGGTACCACGTGGTCTTCTGCCCGAAGTACCGAAGGGCGGTGCTCGTGGACGGCGTGGACGTGCGCTTCAAGGAGATCGCGGCCCAGGTGGCCTCCGAGCTCTCCTTCGAGGTCGTCGAGATGGAGGTCATGCCCGACCACGTCCACCTGCTCCTCGACGTGGACCCGC
>CBCSOI010000190.1:0-3882 GCA_965141595.1 uncultured Atopobiaceae bacterium
ACCTCACCACCGAGCACGAGGGTGCCGCGGGCGAGGGGAGGGCCTTCGCCGACTTCGAGGACGTCATCTCCTCCTACGACGCCCATGCCGACCTCGACATCCAGGCCAAGGTCTACGTGCGTGTGGGGCCCGAAGACGCCAACATCCAGACCGAGGACGACCGCCTGCTGTTCCGCGTCATGGACTCCAAGGACTCCTACACCGACTACGACGTCACCGACGGCGCGGTCCGCGTGGAGACCACGGCCGGCCGCGTGATCTTCAACCGCCAGTGCCTCCCCAACGACTACCCCTTCATCAACTACAAGATGGTCAGCTCCGACATGGGGCGCCTGGTCAACGACTGCTGCGACCGCTACCCGCTGGCCGACGTCGAGCCTATCCTCGACGCCATCAAGTACGCGGGCTTCCACTACGCCACCCGCGCCGGCCTGACCGTGTCCGTCTGGGACGCCGTCATCCCGGAGGAGAAGGAGAAGATGCTGGCCGACACGCAGATCGCGGTCGACACCATCAACGAGAACTACGAGATGGGCTTCCTCTCCGAGGCCGAGCGCCACACCGAGGTCGTCAACGCTTGGACCTCGTGCACCGACGAGCTCGGCTCGGTCATGCTCAAGGGCTTCTCCGAGGACAACCCCATCTACATGCTCGCCGACTCCGGCGCCCGTGGCTCCAAGACCCAGCTGCGCCAGCTCGCCGGCATGCGCGGCCTCATGGCCGACATGTCCGGTGACACGATCGACCTGCCCATCAAGGCCAACTTCCGCGAGGGCCTGCGCCCGCTGGAGTACTTCATCTCCACCTACGGCGCCCGCAAGGGCCTCGTGGACACCTCGTCGCACACCTCCGACTCCGGTTACCTCACCCGCCGTCTGGTGGACGTGGCCCAGGACGTCATCGTGCGCGAGGCCGACTGCGGCACCGCCGAGGGCGTGACCTACAACCTGGTGCTCCCCGGCACCGACGACCTCAACGTCGACCTCGTGGGCCGCTGCATCCTCAACGACGTCGTCGCCCCCGAGACCGGCGAGGTGCTCTTCCAGGAGGGCGACTACATCGAGTCCGTGGACGACATCCGCTCCATGGTGGACGCCGGCCTCAAGAAGGTCGAGCTCCGTGCGCTGCTCACCTGCCGCTCCAAGTACGGCGTCTGCCAGAAGTGCTACGGCTGGGACCTCTCCACTCGCCGCCCGGTGAACATCGGCACGGCCGTGGGCATCATCGCCGCCCAGTCCATCGGTGAGCCCGGCACCCAGCTGACCATGCGTACCATCCACTCCGGCGGCGTGGCCGGCGCGGACGACATCACGCAGGGCCTGCCCACCGTCGGCCGCATGTTCGACGTCGTCGGCAACGTCAACGAGAAGATCCTCGGCCGCGAGGCCGACCTCGCCCCCTACTCGGGCCTCCTGCACATCGTGCCCGAGCAGAACGAGTACCACATCACCATCCTCGACTCCGACGACCCCAGCCGCGTGCTGTCCACCAAGGACGTCCCGGCGTCGGTGCGCTTCATGCCGGGCATCGAGGACGGCGCGACAGTGCGCGCGGGCGACCAGCTCACCCACGGCTTCGTGAACTTCCGCAACCTACGCAAGCTCACGGACATCGAGTCCACCATGCACACCTTCGTGGAGTCGGTGAAGTCGGTCTACACCTCCCAGGGCGTCGACCTCAACGACAAGCACATCGAGGTCATCGCGCGCCAGATGCTCCGTCGCGTCCAGGTGACCAACCCCGGCGACTCCAAGTACCTCCTCGGCCAGTACGTGGACCGCTACGAGTTCGCCGACAAGGTCAACGAGATCGCGCTCGAGGGCGGCACCCCGCCCGAGGCCGAGCCCGCCATCCTGGGCACCCTCAAGGTGGCCAGCTCCATCGACTCCTGGCTGTCCTCTGCCTCGTTCATCCGCACGGCCGGCGTTCTCACCGAGGCCGCCATCAAGGGCGAGGTCGACCACCTCATGGACCTCAAGAGCAACGTCATCGTGGGCAAGCAGATCCCTGCCGGCACCGGCCTCAAGGCCTACCGCGACGTCGAGCTCACCTACCACGGCGAGTCCATCGACCACCCCTCCTCGCCGCTCGACAAGTCGCTGCCCGAGTGGGCCCCCGACGAGCTCAAGAGCATCGAGGAGCAGCTGCCCAAGCAGCTCGAGTGGGCCGGTGACGACTACTACCCCGGTGTGTACTCCAAGAACGGCCGCACGCTGTCCTCCGAGGACGCCAAGCTCTACCTCTTCGACGACCTCGGCGTGTCTCAGCGCTGGACCAACAAGTTCAGCGAGGTGGGCATCGAGACCGTGGGCGACCTCATCGGCAAGACCGAGGACGACCTGCTGCGCATCGACGGCATCGGCGCCAAGGCCATCGAGGAGCTTCGTGCCGGCCTCGAGGAGCGCAACCTCCTCTACCTGCTCCAGCCGGAGGACGACGACGCCGCAGACGTCGACGAGCTCTCGCAGCTTCTTAACATGGTGTTCTCGCCCGACGCCGACAACGTCATGCTCGGCACCGCCGCGCCGTCCACCCACCACGGGTTCGACGACGAGCTCATCGGCGGCACTGCGAGCGACAACGTCAACCCCGCCGCCATCAACGAGGATCTCAACTCCCTGGACGACATCCTGACCCAGGTGGCGCACCAGGACGAGATGCTCGGCGGCGAGTAGGCGCCCGGCATAACAGCTTTCTAGTTATTAAAGGAGCCGGCTCCTTTAAGGACCGGCTCCTTTTTGTGTGCCGTTTACGGTGAAGACATATTCGGGACGCCTGCAGGTAATGGGGGAGGGGGGCTGGGTACCCAATCAACAGTGTTCTTCTCATCGATATGGGGGCGCGCCGCGAACGGACTGGGAGTTTGGCTCCCCAATCGGCACCCCCGGACCAAAGTGCATTGTTGGGGTGGATTATGCAGCCAGGAGCTCAGAGGAATTCCTATACCTATGAGACCAAGCTCAAAGCGGTCGAGGACCACCTGGACCGTGGCATGACCGCGAGCGACGCCATGCTGTCCCACGGCGTCGCGAGCAAGAGCGCCTTCTTCCGTTGGTGCGCCGCCTACCGCGATGGCGGCGCCCAGGCGCTTCGTCCCAAGAAGCGCGGCCGTCCCCGCAAGAACGGCTAAGGCACAACGGCTAAGGCACGCAGACGTCTCGAAGGAGGGGCCCTCCCGGACAGCCCGGGAGGGCCCCTCCCGTGTTCGGATGGAGGCCGGGTGGAATGGGATACGCCCGGACACGTGGACAATTGACAGCGAGAAAACACCGGCATAATATCCCGTCTTGCGCCGATCCAGGCGATGTTGTGCTGCGTCGCCTCTACATATGGTCGATGTGAGCCTCATACAGGTACGAAGGAGAGAAAACTTGCCTACCATCAACCAGCTGGTCCGCCAGGGCCGCAAGAGCACCAAGGCCAAGTCCCAGAAGCCGGCCCTCAAGGGCAACCCGCAGAAGCGCGGTGTCTGCACCCGCGTCTACACCACCACGCCCAAGAAGCCGAACTCGGCCCTGCGCAAGGTGGCCCGCGTGCGTCTCGTCAACGGCATCGAGGTCACGGCCTACATCCCCGGTGAGGGCCACAACCTCCAGGAGCACTCCATCGTCCTGATCCGCGGCGGCCGTGTGCGCGACCTCCCCGGTGTTCGCTACAAGATCATCCGCGGCGCCTACGACTGCGCCGCCGTGCAGAACCGCAAGCAGTCCCGCTCCCGCTACGGCGCCAAGCGCTCCTAGCCTCAAGCCCTGAAGATAAGCACGTAAGGAGAAACACATGCCGCGTCGTGCAGCAGCGAACCGCCGTGAGGTCACCCCTGACGCCGTCTACAACAACCGTCTCGTGACCCAGCTCATCAACAAGGTCCTCCTCGACGGCAAG
>CBCSOI010000191.1:0-3872 GCA_965141595.1 uncultured Atopobiaceae bacterium
GACGTCGAGCACGAACTCGGCGCCGCGCTCGTCGAGGACGTCGATCAGGCGGTCGTAGAACGTGCCGTCCATGAGGGGCGAGAGGGACCCGGAGACCACGAGGCAGGAGAGGTCGGGCAGGTCGCGCACGAGCTCGAGCATCTCGTCCTGCTTCTCCGGGGGTACGGGCGCCCCGGCGCCGGGCATGGTGTACTCCACCTCGCCGGCGCGCACGAGCACGGTGATCCGGGTCGTCCCCTCCACGTAAACGGGCTCCACGGGGCACACCTTGCGGGCGCCCTCCACGATGTAGTCGCCGGTGAAGCCGGCGAAGAAGCCCAGGACGCAGGAGGGCGAGCCGTAGTGCTCGAGCGTGAACGAGACGTTGAGGCCCTTGCCGTTGGGCGAGTAGTCGGCGGCTCCCACGCGGTTGACGGCGTCCGGCACGAGGGCGCCGTTGTTGGTGGTGACGTTCATGTCGATGGCCGGGTTGGTGGTGAGCGTATGGATCACGGGGAGGTTCCTCTCTATAGAAAGGGCCCGGCACGAGGTTCCATGCCGGGCCCGGTGGTCTATGGGGCTGCGTGTGTCGCGACGCCGTTAGGCGGCGGTGGGGGTGGAGCCGGTGCCCACGCCCTCGGCACGACGCTCACGGTCGTACTGAGACTTCTTGAAGAGCACGAAGAGCATGCCGCCGACCACGGCGCCGATCAGGATGGCGCCGATCCAGGCGATGGGGTTCTCGACGACGGGGAGCACGAGGAAGCCGCCGTGGGGAGCCGGGACGTGCACGCCCAGCATGAGGGTCAGGATGGCCGCGATGGAGCTGGAGAGCATCATGATGGGCATCACGGGCCAGATGTTCTTGGTCATGAAGGGGATGGCGCCCTCGGTGATGTGGGTGCAGCCGAGGATGAAGTTCACCAGACCGGCGTCGCGGTCCTCCTGGGTGAAGTACTTGCGGCCGACGACGGTGGCGAAGGTGGTCACCAGGGGCGGGGCGATGCAGGCGGCGGACACGGCGGCCATGAAGGCGGTGCCGGAGACGTACTCGGGGGTGCCGACGCCGGCGGCGAGGCCGGTGCCGAGGAGGGCGGTGCCGGTGACGTAGGCGGCCTTGTTCACGGGGCCACCCATGTCAAAGGCGCACATGCAGCCGATGGCCAGGCCGAGGACGATGGGGCTGGCGGTCTGCAGGCCCTGCAGGAAGCCCATCATGCCCTCGTTGATGGAGACCATGGGGCCGGAGATGGCGAGCATCACGAGGCCGGTGATGAGGGTGGAGCACAGGGGGTAGAGGAAGATGGCCTTGAGGCCGTTGAGGTTCTCGGGCAGGTGGGCGAAGGCCTTCTTGAGGCCCTCGACCACGTAACCGGCGAGGAAACCGCCGATGATGCCGCCGAGGAAGCCGAAGCCCACGCCCGCGCCGCCGGCGTCGATGAGGCCGGTCTCGGCGTTGACGGGCAGGCCGGTGATGGCAATCATGCCGGCGACGAAGCCGGGCACGAGGCCGGGGCGGCCGGCGATGGACTCGGCGATGTAGGCGGCCAGCACGGGCACCATGAGGTTCATGGCGATGCCGCCGATGGTCTTCAGCATGGCGGCGAAGCTGTTGTAGTCGGCCGCGGTGGAGTCGAAGCTCGTGATGCCCCAGAGGAACGACACGGCGGTGAGGACGCCGCCGGCGACCACGAACGGCAGCATGTGGGACACACCGTTCATGAGATGCTTGTAGATCTCCTGGCCGATGCCGCCCTTCTCGAAGCCGTGGTTCTCCATGGCCAGCTCCTCGTCGGAGGGCACGGAGGCGCCGGCGTTGGCGGGCTTGGCCACGAGGGCGCGGTCGATGAGGCCGGCCGGGTCCTTGATACCGGCGGTCACGCCGGCCTTGGCCATGGGCTTGGAGGCGAAGCGGCCCTCGTCGACGTTGATGTCGGCCGCGATGACGACCGCCTTGGCGTTGGCGATGTCCTCGGCGGTGATGGCGTTCTTGACGCCCTCCTGGCCGTGGGTCTCCACCTTGATGGTGAGGCCCTTGGCCTTGGCGGCCTGCTCGAGGCCCTCCTTGGCCATGAAGGTGTGGGCGATGCCCGTGGGGCAGCCCGTGCACGCGAGGATGTCGTAGTGCTCAGCCATGCGTACTCCTCTCTTCTTCCTTCTCTTGTCTCTCTCGCCGTGGGAGCGGCGCTTCCCGAGTGGTGCGGGGTCAGGCGATGTGGCTCCGCGCCGCCCCTCTCGTTGCGACCATTGAACGGCACCCGAAGAAATCCTTGAAGATTTCTGCAAGGTGAACGGTCGTTTTGGAAGCGCAGACGGTAGTTTTGGCATGAAAAACGGAGGGGTTGACCTCGCAGAAGTGGTCATGTGGATCGACGGCCGTCGACGCCCACGAGGGGCCGGTCCTGCCATTTCACAGGTCCTTTTCATCCCTGAATGCACGGCGTCCGGCCGACGGGTATCAATGCGACCCTTGCTATAGTGGTGGTGCTGTGGCATATTTTTAGGATTTTAAGGGGGTGACCATGGCCTTCGACCCGGCACAGGAGGAGTACCGAAGACTGAGCCTGCGCTTCGCCAGGACGCAGAAGATCGGCGACGCCTACACGGCCACACGTGCCGCGGCCGCGTTCCGCCGGCGCTTCGCCTGGAACCACGACTCCCTCCCCCAGACCGACCAGGACCGCGCCTTCCACCTGGTGGCGCGCGCCTCCGAGCTCGTGGACCGCGAGCTGCCCTTCGCCGAGGACGACGACGTGACCGGCCTCATCGCCGAGGCCCGGTCGCTCCTCGAGGAGGCCGTGTCCCTCGACCCCGAGTGCCACGACGCCCGACGCATGCTCGCCGCACAGGAGTGCCCGAGCTTCGAGGACCACTACCGCTTCCTGGCCGACAACGTGGCCGAGGTCCGCGAGCGCACCCTCGCGCGCCGCGACGAGGTGCTCGCATCCGGGCGCACCGGCGCGGACATCGAGGCGCGGCTCGTGTCGTACCCGCTCTACCGCTGGCTCGCCTCGCTCGCGGCCCGCGCCCTCGTGTGCGGCCGCTACCGCAAGAGCCTGGAGTTCTGCCGGGAGGTCCTGGAGATGGACCCCGCGGACCACGCCGACGCCCGCTTCACCGCCTACCTCGCCCTCGCCAAGCTCGAGGACGCCGAGGGGCTCGAGGCGCTGGCGGACCACGCGGCGAGGAACGTCCCCCACCGACCGGCGCCGGACGCCTGGCTCCTCATCGCCTCCATGGCCCTCGCCGCGCGCCGGGGCGACCGCCAGGAGGCCCACCGGCACCTCCAAGGGCTCCTCGACGGCCACCCCCACGCCGGCATGGTCCTCTCCTCCCAGAGCGAGCTCCCCGACGGCGTCTTCGCGCGCCTGGCGGTGGAGCCCTACTCCAACGACGAGCTCGTGCTCGCCGTGAGCGAGAGCAGCGTCGTGTTCCAGGAGGGCGTGGACCTCAAGGGCATGGGCGCCCTCGGCTCCTTCGTGGCCGCCGACCCCTCCGTGGTGAGCGCCCGCATCTCCGACGAGATGAGCCTCGGACGCGCCCAGGACGCCGTGACCGGCTGGAGGGGCTGACCGTGGACTGGTACGGCGAGCTCACCCAGCGCGTGGCCGCCCGCTACCTCCAGGGTCACGGCCCCATGAGCGAGGGGGCGCGGCAGGAGCTCATGGGGGCCGTGGCGGCGGACGTCGACTCCTTCGTGGACGACCCGGCGGACCGCGCCTTCGCCCTGGTGGCCCAGGCCCAGGCGAGCCTTGCCAAGGCCTCCGCCAACGACGAGTTCCTGAACGACGACGAGTACATGGCCTCCCGGGCCCGCCGCCTGGCGAGGCTCTGCGCCACATGCGACGAGGCCCTCACCATCGACCCCGGGGCCACGGACGCCGCCCTCATCC
>CBCSOI010000192.1:0-3864 GCA_965141595.1 uncultured Atopobiaceae bacterium
CGCGCCTGCCCCCGAGGCCGCCCCCACGACGGTGCTGCCCTGGGAGGACGCGCCCTCCGCCGACGGCACGGCCACCGAGGCCCCTGCCGCCGCATGGGGGGAGGGGTCCGCCCCCGAGAGGGACGCGGACGCGCCCCGCGGGGGAGTGGCCAAGGGTGCCATGGTGTCCGCCCCCAAGAACCCCAGCCGCCCCGGCGAGGGCTCCGAGACCTTCGAGCTTCCGCCCCTGTCCCTGCTCGACACCTCCAGCGACACGGCGGTCACGGCGAGCTCCGAGGAGGAGCTCCAGGAGACGGCAGACCACCTCCAGGCCAAGCTCGTGGAGTTCGGCTCCACGAGCCGCGTCGTCGGCTGGGTCGCCGGCCCCATCGTCACCACGTTCCAGATCGCCATGGGCGAGGGCGAGCGCGTCTCCAAAATCATGAACCTCGAGGACGACATCGCCCTGGCCCTCGCCGCCAAGTCGGTGCGCATCTTCGTGATCCCGGGCTCCAGCCACCTGGGCATCGAGATCCCCAATCGCGAGCGCCGCAACGTCTACCTCGGCGACGTCGTGCCCTTCGCCAAGGGCGGCCCCCTCGAGTTCGCCGTGGGCCGCGACTCCGAGGGCAAACCCGTGGTGGCCGACCTCGCCAAGATGCCCCACCTGCTCATCGCCGGCACTACGGGCTCGGGCAAGTCGGTGGCCATCAACACGCTCATCATGTCTATGCTCATGCGCTCCACGCCCGAGCAGCTCCGCCTCATCCTCGTGGACCCCAAGCGTGTGGAGTTCTCGTTCTACGACGGCCTGCCGCACCTCTACGTGCCGGTGGTCACCGAGCCCAAGCAGGCGGCGAGCGCCCTCCAGTGGGCCGTCTCCGAGATGGAGCGGCGCCTCAAGGTCTTCCAGAAGGCCGGCGTGCGCAACATCGGCGGGTACAACAAGAAGGTGGAGTCCGGTGTCCTCGACAAGGACGGCGTCCCGCCCGAGTCCATGCCCTACCTCGTGGTGGTGGTCGACGAGCTCTCCGACCTCATGATGGTCTCCGGCAAGGAGGTCGAGGCCTCCATCGTCCGCATCGCCCAGCTGGCCCGCGCCGCCGGCATCCACCTCGTGCTCGCCACCCAGCGACCCACGGCCGACGTCGTCACGGGCCTCATCAAGGCCAACATCGAGAGCCGCATGGCCCTCACCGTGGCCCAGAAGAACGACTCCCGCATCATCCTCGACGGCCCCGGTGCCAACAGGCTCCTCGGCAACGGCGACATGCTGTTCAAGACCGGCGGCAACAACCCCCGCCGCGTGCTCGGCTGTTACGTCTCGGACGCCGAGGTGGAGAACGTCGTGGAGTTCCTCGCGAGCCAGGGCGAGCCCGACTACCACGACGAGATCCTCACCGCCGTGGCGCCGAGCCCGCTCTCCTCCGGGGTCGAGGACGAGGACGACGAGGACGACCCGCTGCTCTGGGAGGCCGCGCAGATCGTCGTGGATTCCCAGCTCGGATCGACCTCCGGGCTCCAGCGGCGCCTCAAGGTGGGCTACGCTAGGGCCGGCCGCATCATGGACATGCTCGAGCACAAGGGCGTCGTGGGGCCCCCGGACGGGTCCAAGCCCCGCGACGTGCTCCTCGACCTGCGCGGTCTGGACGAGCTCATGGCCGCCGACGCGACCTATCGGGAGGTGTAAGCCGTGGCACGGCCCAAATTCAGCGACTTCCTTTCCAACCGCCGCCGCCAGCTCGGTCTCACCATCCCCCAGGCCGCCCGTGTGCTCCGCCTCAAGGAGCAGGTCCTCGTGGCCTTCGAGGAGGGCGACTGGGAGCGCATCCCGCGCTCCGGCTACGCTCAGGGAATGCTGTCGAGCTACGCCCGCTACCTCGGCCTCAACCCCCGCGAGGTCATCGACCTGTTCCAAGACGACCTCCACGCCTACGCGAACGGGCAGGGTACCGGTTCCTCCCGCCGACAGCACCGCGACGACAACCCTGCCAGCGGGCGGGGCCGCCAGGGGGTCGTGGCACCGTCCAAGGACCACGACCTCTACGGCTCGGCCGGCCCGGCGGGCTCCATCCTCTCCGGCACCCTCGTGGGCAGCTCCTACCTTCACAACGTCGAGGAACGCCGCGCCAGCTCGCCGCTGGTGAACGGCCGCAGCGCCGGCTACTCCGAGCGCTACCTGCGTCAGAACGGCTACGCCACCCCCGGTGCCGAGGGCGGCTCGCTGCCGGCCGCCGGAGGGAGCACGCCTGAACGCGACTACCCCCAGGGCCGCCCCTACACGGCCCGGGCCCCGCGCACCGGTCGCCCCCGGCAGACGACCCCGGGGCGCTCCACCACGGCGTCCGCACGCGCCGGGCGCAACCGCTCCACGCGGGCGCGCCAGGACGCCCGGCGCTACGCCTCCACGGACATCCAGACCCGCGATGTCTCGTCCACCATGTACGACGACGACCTTCGCTACGGGCTCGCGGCCGACACCTACCGGCAGGCCTCCTCGGCCGAGGTCAGGGAGAGCACGCGCACCCAGGCGCCGGCACCCCAGCGCCCCAACGTGCGCAGGCGCCCGTCGGCCGCCGACCGCTACCGACCGAGCCAGCGTCCCTCCAGGCAGCCGCGTTCCGGCGTGCTCGGCGTGGTCGACGCCTGGTTCTCGGACCCCCGTCGCACCATGCTCACGGTGTTCGTGGCCCTCGCCGTTCTGCTCACCGTCGTCATCGTCCTCTCCGTGAGGAGCTGCACGGCACCCGCCCCCGAGGGAGGCAACCGCGACCAGGTGACCGCCTCGCAGCCCGCGGCCCAGGACGCCTCCGACTCCTCCACCGACAGCCCCACGTCGCCCGACGACGCGCAGGCGCAGCCCTCGTCGACTGCGGCCGCCGCCGCGCAGGAAGACGCCGACAAGCCCGTCGAGGTGCAGGTCTCCGTGCCGGAGGGCGCCGCCGTGTGGGTCGAGGTCAAGAACGGCGACCGGAACGAGGTCGCCCAGACCGTCACCGGACCCTGGGAGCAGAGCTTCACCGTCGACGGCGAGCTCGAGGTGCGCACGGCCGACCCCACGCAGGTCACCGTCACGGCCAACGGCCAGCCCGTCTCCTTCGACACGTCCGCCGCCGGCATCGGCACGGCCACGGTCAAGGGGCCGTCGACCGACGCCCAGGCCGCGGGGGAGGGCGCGGGCTCCGACGCGAAGTCCTCCGGCACAGGCTCTTCCGACACCTCCGGCACGTCCGACGACAGCGGCTCCGCGACCCCCTCCGAAGGCACGGAGGCCTCCACGACCCAGAGCCGCTCCTCCACCTCCTCGTCCGGCGCAGACGAATAGCGCCGGGCGGCACCGTCCATCCCGTACCGACAGGGAACCCATGGCCAAGGACTCCTCCGTCGACATCGTCTCCCAGGTCGACATGCAAGAGGTCGACAACGCCTACCAGCAGACCGCGCGGGAGCTCACCCAGCGTTACGACCTCAAGTCGTCAGGCGCGACCATCGAGCTCTCCAAGGCCGACGGCACCGTGACCGTCACCGCCCCGGCGGACTTCGTGGCGCGTCAGGTGATCGACGTCCTCAACGGGCGCCTCCACAAGCGCGGCGTGGACCTCAAAGCCGTGCAGTGGGACGCGCCGCAGGCCGCGAGCGGCGGCAACGTGCGTGTGGTGGGGCACATCGTCTCAGGCATCGACCGCGAGCTCGCCAAGCGCATCTCCAAGGACGTCCGCGACATGAAGCTCAAGTGCAAGGTGGCCGTGGAGGACGACAAGCTCCGGGTGACCAGCCCCTCCAAGGACGTTCTCCAGCAGGTCATCGCTCAGGTCAGGGCCGCCGACTACGACGTGCCCCTCCAGTTCACCAACTACCGCTGAGGTGCCCGTGCCCATGGATGAG
>CBCSOI010000193.1:0-3831 GCA_965141595.1 uncultured Atopobiaceae bacterium
AGGATGGAGGAGCACTCGTCCACGGCGTCGGCCACCTCGTCGGCGAGGAACGCGGGCGCCGATGAGGCCGCGCCCTCGCGACCGGCCTTGACGGCGGCGTCGACCAGGGCGTCGAGGTTGGTGCGGCGCAGGGCGCTGATGCTCACGACCGGGCAGCCGAGGCGCTCGGAGAGGGCGTCGACGTCGATGGAGTCGCCCTGCCTCTCGACGAGGTCGCACATGTTGAGCGCCACGACGCAGGGGACGCCGCACTCGCGCACCTGGGTGGTGAGGTAGAGGTTGCGCTCGAGGTTGGTGGCGTCCACGACGTCGACGACACAGGCGGGCTCGCCGCCGAGCAGATAGTCGCGGCTCACGACCTCCTCGGGGGAGTAGGGCGAGAGCGAGTAGACGCCGGGGAGGTCGGTGAGCACCACCGACGGGTCGCGGCGCAGCGGCGCCTCGAGCTTCTCCACGGTGACGCCGGGCCAGTTGCCCACGTAGCCGTTGGAGCCGGTGAGCTCGTTGAACAGTGTCGTCTTGCCGCAGTTCGGGTTGCCTATCAAGGCGATGTGCACGGTCTTGTCCACTGGGAATCCCTTTCGTTGTGCCGGGGGCGGGCGACCCCCTGCCCCGCCGCGCGGGGCCCTCTCTCCTGCGGTCGGGCACCCTGCCCGGCCCTCCCCCTTGCCTAGGCGGGGACGACCTCCACGCGGGCGGCCTCGTCCTTGCGGATGGACAGCTCGTAACCGCGGACGGTGAGCTCCACGGGGTCGCCCAGGGGCGCGACCTTGCGCACCGCCACGCGGGTCCCCTTGGTGATGCCCATGTCCATGATCCGGCGGCGGACCTGTCCCGAACCGGTGAGCCTGCTCACGGTGCAGGCCTCCCCCACCGCGACATCGGCAAGAGTCATGACCTCGGCCATGGCTTCTCCTCTCTCTAGTCTGTCGAGCGGCTGTACGACTGGTTGCACGGCTCAGGCGCCGGGGGCGCAGAGGACCCTGCGCGCCGTCGCCTTGTCGAGGGCGAGCCTGGCGCCCATCACCTGGGCCACCGTCCCCGACGCCGCCTGTCCAACGACGCGCACAGTCGCCCCCTCGACGAAGCCGAGGGTGGCCAGGTGACGCACCACGCGCTCGCCGCCCTTGACCGCCTGGACGGTCACGGTCTCCCCGACCTTGGCCATCGAGAGCGGCATGGCCGGGACGGACGGGCCGCCGCGGCGGACGCCTCTCTTCTCCATGACTGCCTCCATGGGGCCTCCAAAAAGTATCGCGTCGTTAACTCGAAAGTATCTTACAGCTAACTCCCCTCGAGTAAACCCAGGATTACTTTTTTCTAGGGACAGGAGCGGGGCGCCGACCCGGAAAGGCTCCGTGCGGGCCGGGGGCGCCATCATGTTCTCATCGGTCGAATCGAGTGCCGACCGTGCGGTCGAGCCGCACCGAGAACGTGTTGTTTAGGGACGAAACGGCGACCGGTCGGGACAAGGTCCGCCGTCACTGATATTCTGCCGTTGGTATATCACCGACCGTGGATGGAGCGATCTATGCCAGAACCGCGCACGCGCCTCGTGGGCCGCGCCGGAGTGAGCGCGGCGGACTGCATGCGCATCTTCCCCCGCGAGGAGAAGGAGTCGGGCTCCGCCTACGCCTACCGCGTCCTCTCCTACAACATCATGATGCTCTACATGCCCCCCGGGGCCTGGATCCGCGAGTCGTCCGTGGCAGAGATCCTCGAGGTCTCGCGCACGCCCGTCCACGAGGCGATGGGCCTGCTCCGCGACCGCTCCCTCGTCGAGGTGGCGCCCCAGAGCGCCACGCACGTCTCCCGCATCTCGGTGAGCGAGCTCCGGCAGTCGTTCTACATGCGCGTGGCCGTGGAGCCCCTCGTGGTGACGCAGCTCGCCCGCAACGTCTCCCCCGAGACCGTGGCCGACCTCTCCTCCATGGTGGACGCCATGGAGCAGGTCGCCGGGTCGCGCTTCAACGAGGCGGAGTTCATCCGCCTGAACGAGGTGTTCCACGACACCCTGTACCGCGCCGCCGGCAAGGGGTACGTGTGGCAGTCGCTCAAGAAGACGGGCACGGCGTTCGACCGCACCCTCAACATGGGCGTCCTGTTCGGCTACACGGTCCCCTCCGTGTCCACCCTGCGGCAGGTCGTGGGCTTCCTGGCCTCGGGCGGCGAGAACCGCAAGGAGGCCGCCACGGCCATCCACGAGCAGCTGAGCAGCTACACCACCTACCTGGAGCAGCTCCTCACCGACTTCCCGGACTGCTTCCTCGTCTCGTCGTAGCGCGGCCGGCACCGCCCGGACGCCCGAACGGCCCCGGACCGTCTCCGTGCGGTCCGGGGCCGTTCGCGGATTGGCGCGGCGCCCAACCGTTTTTGGGAGCTGTTTTCAGGTACGGTTTCACCCACAGGCGCGGACGGTCGTGCCGTCCGCATCCCTCCGAGGAAAGGACAGCCCATGGGTGTTCGTGCAGAAGAGGCCCTCGACCTCAACTACGACGGGCTCGCCGACTACCTGAGCCATAACCACTCGGTCTATATGGCCCTCGGCGATGCCATGTACTACCTCACCGACGTGAACGCCCACTACTGGCGTGCCCAGGACACCTCCAAGCTCAACCACAAGGGCCACTACTCGGACTGCAGCGAGCTCGTCCCCACCATCGGCGAGTTCCTCGGCCTCCCGTGGGTCGACGGCAAGACCGTCGCCGACGTCGCGGACGAGGTCACGTTCTACGCGAGCACCAAGCCCCGCTCCGAGGTCGAGGCCGAGGAGGCCGCGGCGGCAGCGGAGTAAGCGATTTAATTAAAGGACACCGGGACAGGTTAGAATGGTGTCATGTTGGCGGCGGGCAGACTCGGCCCCGCCGCCTTTTTCGTGCCGCACCGGGTCCGGGCGCGACGACCCCTAACCAGCCAGGACGGCGTCGCCCAGCCCCTCCACGGAGTCGACGAGCTCCGTGGCGCCATGGGCGGAGAGCCACTCCGGGTCACGGAAGCCCCAGGTCACCGAGAGGCACGGGATGCCGGCGTTGGCGGCCGTGACCACGTCGACCTCGGAGTCGCCCACGTAGACGGAGTTGGCCTGGTCGGCCTCGAGGGCCGCCATGGCGGCGTAGACCATGTCGGGGTCGGGTTTGCGGGGGATGTCGTCGCGCTGGCCGAGCACGAAGTCGAACACCCCGGGGAAGTGCAGGTCCATGAGCTCGCGGACCGCGAAGTCGCCCTTGTTGGACACCACGGCGCAGCGCACGCCGGCCTCGCGGAGGCGCCCCACCATGGCCACGACGCCCCCGTAGGGCCGGGTGTGGTCGTTGCAGTGGACGGCGTAGTAGGCGCAGAAGTCCTCGAAGACGGAGTCCACCTCGGCCTGGGGCGTGCCCTCGGGGCAGGCGTCGGCCATAAGGCGCCGCAGGCCGTTGCCCACCATGGCGCGCACCTCGGCGCGCGTGTAGAGGGAAAAGCCATGGGCGTCCATGGTGTGGTTGAGGGCGAGCTGCAGGTCGTCCAAGGTGTCGAGGATGGTTCCGTCGAGGTCGAACACGGCTGCGGCATACATGGGTTTCGGCTTCCTTTCGGGGTGCTGGGGATACCGGGGGCGTGGCCTCGCCGGTCGCACCCGTTGCTATGATAGGTGACCGTGCGCAGGTTACGCCGTCTACGCAACCTGCGCCGTCTTGGAGCAAGCCGCCCGCACCGGCACGGGGCGGCAAGACGAAAGGAACCACAGTGTCAGAGTTCTGCATGGCCACCCACACCGCAGGCGAGCTCCGCTCGTCCGACATCGGTCAGGACGTCGTCCTGTGCGGGTGGGTGTGGCGCCGCCGAGACCAC
>CBCSOI010000194.1:0-3779 GCA_965141595.1 uncultured Atopobiaceae bacterium
GGGTTTGACACGGTCTCGTGCAACGTGCAGGACCTTCCCGGCGAGACCACCACCGTCACGTACACAGTGACGACCTCGCCGCAGGCCACGCAGCCGCTGACGGTGCAGCGGACGCCCGCGGCCCGCAGCTTCGACTGAGCGGCACGGAGAGCGACGCGACAGGGGACCGTCCCGGGCGGGGCGGCCCCTTTTTTGTGGCGGGGGCCCCATGAAACCGGCAACGGTCCACGGGCGGGCGCACCGTTCTTCCTGAGGTTGTTTCCCTACGGTACTATCTGAAAGGAAGACAATTCAGCCCTCTGCTCAGGAGAAGCCATGGACCGTCTCCCCGCCCGCGCCCGGCGCGCCGCCGCCCTTGTCGTCTCCCTCGTCGCCCTTGTGACGCTCGCCGCCGCGCCCGAGCCGGCGCTCGCGCAGGCCACGCCCGTGCCGTCCGACGTCAACCGTCGGCAGCTGGTCCTCGTGGTGCGCTTTGCCGGGGACACCACGGGCGACGGTGCCACCGGCCTCAACGCCCCCTATCCGTACAGCGACGCCTTCCGCACGCGCTGGGAGTCGCTGCTCTGCGACCTCAACGGGCAGGTGACCTCCAAGACCACGGCGCAGACGCTCTACGGCTACGTCAAGGAGGTCTCCCTCGGGCGGTGCCGGCTGGGCTCCGTGACCCCGCAGCACGACGACGCCTCCGGACGCGTGGCCTACCTCACGCTGCCGGGCACGCGCGCGTCCTACGGGGCGTCGGAGTCCGTCGCCGCCGACGCCGTGGCCGCCTTCAACGCGGCGTACCCCTCCTTCGACGCCTCGTCGCTCGACGGCGACGGCGACGGCCTGGCCGACAACGTCCTCGTCGTCCCCGAGATGGGCGGCTCGGCCCCCGCCATGGGCGACCCCTTCTGGCCCCGCCACGCCACCCTCGGCACGCCGACGGCGCTGGGCTCCTCGACCGTGCGGGCCTTCGACTACACGCTTGTGGGCACCTCGCACCTTGAGGGGGCGGGCACCTTGGCCCACGAGACCCTCCACGTCTTCGGTGCCCGGGACCTCTACCGCAACGGTGGGGAGGGCGTCTCGCAGGGGCGCGACGTCGCCGTGGGCGTGTGGGACATCATGGCCCAGCACGGCGGGTCCCGTCTCATGTGGCCCCTGGCGATCACGCGCCAGGACTGCGGCTGGACCTCCATCGAGACCGTGGGCGCCGGCACCTACACACTGCACGCCGCGGCGTCCGGACAGCGCCAGGCCGTCGCCGTGCGCTCCCCGCTGTCCGACAGCGAGTACTTCGTCCTGGAGTACCGCCGCGCCAACACCGACATCGCCGACCTCTCGGCCCTGGACACCTCGATGGAGGGCTCGCCCATGACCATCGGCGGCTCCGGTCTGCTCGTGTACCGCGTGAACCCCGGGGCCAAGCCCGAGGGCAACAAGGGGCAGGCGGACTACGTGTACCTGTTCCGCGAGGGCGAGACGGGCGGTCCCCGCGGCGACGGTACCGGTGATGTGCGTCACTGCTACCTGAGCCTGGGCGGCCGCGAGGGCCTGGGGTCCGAGGATCTCTCTGCCGGGCTCACGGACGGCGCCGTCACGCTGTCCGACGGCCAGAACTCGGGTCTCCAGGTGCACGTGACCGGCCAGACCGACGACTCAGTGACCTTCTCGGTGGCTGTACCCTCCGCGTCCGAGGCCGGGCTCTGGACCCGAGCTGCCGACGGCTCCGGTGCGTCGCCGCTGCCCGCCTCCGGCGTCGTGGCGAGCCGGGTCGCCGCGACGGGCTCCTCGGTGCTCCAGGCCGTGCAGGTGGGCGTGGGAAGCGGGGCCAAGGTCTCGGCTGCCGTCTTCGACGGCTCGCGCTGGGGCGCGCTCGGCACCGTGGCCTCCGGCTGCGACCTCAAGGACGTGGCTGCGTACGGGTCCGACCGCTACGTGCTCGCGGCCTCCTACGGGTCCCCCAACCGGTTCACGCTCTACAGGCAGACAGGCACCGGCCCGTGGTCCGCCGTGGCCTCGGTGGGCGCCTCCGGCAACGGGGGAGCGGTCTCCGTGGTGGGCGGCGCGGTATACGTGCTGGTGGAGAACGGCGGCGTGCAGGTGTACCGGCTCGACGGCACACGCCTCTCGGCCGTGGGCGGCAAGATTCCCTGCGGGTATGTGGCGGCGCTCGCCCTGGTGGACGTCGGCGGCGCGCCGGCCGTGGCGGTCGCGGACTTCTCGGCGTCCAGTACGGGCGTGTGGCGGCTCTCCGGCTCCACGTGGGGCCGCGTGTGGAGCAGGCCCGGTGCCGTCAACGGCCTGAGCCCGGCCTTTGTGGGCGGGACCGGCTACCTATACGTGAAGGGCCAGGACGGCTCAGGCGGTATCGTGGCCGTGGGTGCGTCCGGCACGCCCACGTACACGGCCCTGCCCGCCGCGGTCCCGTCGGCTTTAGAAGGGTCGCTCGCGGCGAGCGGTGGGTCGCTCTACCTGGCGGTCTCCGCGCAGTCGGGCAATGCCGTGACCGTGTGGAAGGCGGCGGCGTCGCGCCTGGGCTCCTGGGAGCAGGTGGGCGCCCGGGTGGTGGGTTCCTCCGCGGAGGTCGGCGCGGTCGCCGCCGGCACCCGCGTGTACGCCGGCACCGTGGGCGGGGGAGCGGCGGCCCTCCGCTGGCGTGATGTGGGAACCGCTGCCGAGAAGCCGCAGGTGCCCTCCGAGCCTGGGAAGCCGCAGGACCCGCCCAAGCCCACGACGACGGCGCTGACCGCGGTCGCTGTCCAGGGCGGCGCGCGCACGTGGAACGGGGGTGCCCACACGCCGGCCGTCACGGTGCGGGCGGGCAACGCCGTGGTGCCGGCGGCGGGGTACACGGTGAGCTACGCCAACAACGTGTCGGTGGGTACGGCCACCGTGACGGTCACGGGCCGCGGGCAGTACACCGGTACCGTGCGAGCGACCTTCCCCATCGTGGCCGGCAAGGCGGGATGGGTCACCGTGGGCGGCGTGCGGCGCTGGTCAACCGGCAGCGGCTGGGGCTCCGGCTGGCTCACCACCGGAGGACAGACCTACTGGCTCCGCGGTGCCGGCAACCCCTACGGGCCGGCGGGGTCGGTGGCCACCGGCTGGCTCACGGTGGGGGGACAGACGTACTTCCTGCGTCGCGGCGACAACCAGTGGGGGCCCAAGGGCTCGATAGGCACCGGCTGGCTGGACGACAACGGCCACCGCTACTTCCTGCGCCGTGCCAACAGCCCTTATGGGCCCAAGGGCTCCATCGGCACCGGGTGGCTCGACGAGGGCGGTCAGCGCTACTTCCTGCGCCGGGCGAGCAGCCCGTACGGCCCCAAGGGATCCATCGGGTCGGGCTGGCTGAGCGAGGGCGGCAGGCGTTACTTCCTGAGGCGCGCCGGCAGCCAGTGGGGCCCCAAGGGCTCTCTGGGCTACGGGTGGCTCACCGACGGCGGCAGGCGCTACTATCTGGGCCGTCCCAGCGGCGCGGCCCTCACCGGCAGGCAGGTCATAGCCGGGAGGACGTACGTCTTCAACGGGTCAGGCGCGCTGGTGTAGGGGAGGGTCGGACGGCGGGCCGACGGCCCTGCGGGGGACGCGCGTGGCTCGATCGCCGCTGCAGCCCATGCCGAAGCGGCTTCCGGCATGGGCCCCCGGGGCTTCGGCCCGTGCCGATAATCCTCCTGCCACGGCTTATGGCGCCGCGGCCCATGCCGAAGCGCCCTCCGGCATGGGTCCCAGAGTTTCAATCCGGGCCGAAAGCCCTTCTGGCATGGCTTGCCGCGCTCCAGCCCATGCCAAAG
>CBCSOI010000195.1:0-3744 GCA_965141595.1 uncultured Atopobiaceae bacterium
GGTCCACGGCATCCGCAACCTCACCAAGGCCGACCTCGACACCTTCGCAGGCCTGGGCTACGCCGTGCGCCTCATGGCCCGCGCCGCCCGGGACGACGACGGCTACGCCGCCTGCGTGGAGCCGGTGCTCCTGCCCCTGTCGTCGGTGGAGGGCAACGTGCCCGACAACTTCAACATCGCCACGCTCGTGGGCACCACCGTGGGCCCGCTCAAGTTCTACGGCCAGGGCGCCGGCGCGCTGCCCACGGGCAACGCCATGGTGCAGGACCTCGTCGACTGCGCCGGCGGCGAGCGCCCCGCCTACCCCATGGGGGAGACCCTGGCCTGGAAGCCGGGCCTGCTCCGCGCCGACTACGTCTTCCGCACCGGGGCCGCGCTCCCGGCGGGCATCCCCGGCACCGCCGTGGAGGTCGCGCCCGGCTACGTCTCCGTGGGCGGGCTCTCCGCCACCGAGGCCGCTGCCCTGGCGGACGCCCTCCTCGCCGAGGACCCCGCCACCTTCATGGCCGCCGTGGCCGACGTCGACTAGGGGCCGGCGCCCCCGAGAGCTAAGGACCATCGCCCGATGATCAAGATCACCAAGTTCGGCGGCTCGTCGGTCGCCAGCCCCGAGCAGTTCGCCAAGGTCAAGCGCATCATCGACGCCGACCCCGCCCGCCGCTTCGTCGTGGTGAGCGCGGCCGGCAAGCGCTTCCCCGGCGACAACAAGGTCACCGACCTCCTCTACCTCGTGAACGCCCACCGCGACTACCACGTGGACTGCTCGGACCTCCTCGACGACATCGAGGGCCGCTTCCTCGCCATCAAGGAGGGGCTGGGCCTCACCTGGCCCGTGGCCGAGAAGTTCCGCGACTTCCGCGAGGGTCTCGCCGAGGACTCCCCGGAGTACGTGGTGAGCCGCGGCGAGTGGTTCACCGCGCACCTCATGGCCGAGTACCTGGGCCTGCCGTTCGTGGACGCCGCAGACGCCATCGTCTTCCACCACGACGGCACCCTCGACCTCGAGCGCACGGCCGACCGCGTGCGCGAGCTCGTGGTGCGACGCGGGAGCTTCGTCATGCCCGGCTTCTACGGCGCCACCTGTGACGGCGAGATCAAGCTGCTGGACCGCGGCGGCGGCGACATCACGGGCTCCATCCTGGCCAACGCCCTCTCGGCCGACCTCTACGAGAACTGGACCGACGTCTCGGGCTTCCTCACGGCCGACCCGCGCGTGGTGGACCACCCCCGCACCATCGAGCGCATCACCTTCGACGAGATGCGCGAGCTCTCCTATATGGGCGCCAACGTGCTCCACGAGGAGGCCATCTTCCCGGTGCGCGAGGCCAACATCCCCATCGCCATCCTCAACACCAACGACCCCGGGGCCCAGGGCACCATCATCCGCGAGCGCGTGGAGACGAGCCCGGACGACCCGGTGATCACCGGCATCGCCGGCAAGCGCGACTTCATCACGGTCTACATCGCCAAGACGCACATGAGCGACGCCGTGGGCTTCATGCGCCGGGCCCTCTCGGTGTTCGAGCGTTACGGCGTGAGCGTGGAGCACATCCCCACGGGCATCGACTCGTTCTCCGTGGTGGTCAACGGCGCCGACGTCAAGGACTCCATCTACTCCATCGTGGCCGACCTCCAGAAGGAGCTCCAGCCCGACCAGGTGAAGGTGGTCGACAAGCTGGCCCTGGTCTCCGTCGTGGGCCGCAACATGAGCTCCCGCCCCGGCTCGTCGGGCAGGCTGCTCGGGGTGCTCGGCAACGCCGGCATCAACGTTCGCATGATCACCCAGAGCTCCCAGGAGATCAACATCATCATCGGCGTGAACAACGAGGACTTCGAGCGCACCGTGGCCGTGGTGTACGAGGCGTTCGTGGTGAACGAAGGGAAGTGAGGGCGGTGTCCGACCCCAAGAACGTCGCCATCCTCGGCGCCACCGGCGCCGTGGGGGCCCAGATGCTGCAGTGCCTGGAGGAGCGGGACTTCCCCGTGGGCGAGCTGAGGCTCCTCGCGAGCAGGCGCTCCGCCGGCACGGACATGTGCTGGAACGGCCGTATCCTGCGCGTGGCCGAGGCCACGCCCGAGAGCTTCGAGGGCATCGACATCGTGCTGGGCGCCGCCACCAACCCCGTGGCGGAGGCCCTGCTGCCCCACGCGGTGGCCGCCGGCGCCGTGTGCGTGGACAACTCCAGCGCGTTCCGGCTCGACCCCGAGGTCCCCCTCGTGGTGCCCGAGATCAACCCCGAGGACGTGGCGTGGAACCACGGCATCGTCGCCAACCCCAACTGCGCCACCATCATCGGCCTCGTGTGCGTGGCGCCCCTGTCGCGCGTGGCGGGCGCCAGACGCATCGTCTGCAGCACCTACCAGGCGGCCAGTGGTGCCGGCCTCCCCGGCATCGAGGAGCTGGAGGCCGAGAACCAGGCCATCGTGGAGGGCACCTCCATGCCGGAGCCCCGCGCCTTCGCCTACCAGCTGGCCTACAACCTCATCCCGCAGATCGGCGGCTTCGACGGCCTCGGCTACACCTCCGAGGAGATGAAGATGCAGAACGAGGGCCGCAAGATCATGCACGACCCCGAGCTGCGCGTGAACTGCACCTGCGTGCGCGTGCCCATCGCCCGCAGCCACAGCGAGTCCATCACCGTTGAGTTCGAGCGCCCCATCACGCCCGACGAGGCCCGCGAGGCCCTGCGTCAGGCCCCCGGCGTGCGCGTGGTGGACGACCCGGCCGAGCAGCTCTACCCCATGCCGCTCGACACGAGCGACCAGGACCTCGTGTACGTGGGCCGCATCCGTGAGGATGTCTCGGCGCCGGAGGGCGTGAGCTCGCTCACGTTCTGGTGCTGCGGCGACCAGATCCGGAAGGGTGCCGCCACCAACGCTGTGCAGATAGCAGAGTTGCTGCTCTAGGGGTAGAATGGGCGCTGTTTGGACCTGAAAGGGCCCGTTGTTGCGCCCGTAGCTCAATGGATAGAGCACCGGTCTTCTAAACCGATGGTTGTTGGTTCGATCCCGACCGGGCGCACCATGATCTGCAGAGAGCCCCCGTGGCCGCAAGCCGGTCGCGGGGGCTTTGCCGTGGCGGGGGAGGGGCGTGCGGTCTGCTCCGGCGCTGGCGTGCGGTCTGCTCCGGCAGGTCCAGCCGCCCTGTAGGGTGGGCGTGGCACAGGCGCGCCCTCTAGGGCGCCCCTGTTGGAGGCCCTTGTCCCATCCCTCCGTTAGAGGGGGTGCACCAAGCCCCCGTTGGTCCATGGGCCCCTTAAAGGGGGCTTTTCGGCCGCAAACCCCCTTTGCAGGGTGAGTCCGTCCCCCTTCATCGAGACCATGCGCCATGTGCGCGTTGCAGGGTGGGCTTGGAGGGGGTTGCCGGCCTTTCCTGCCGCGAACGACCTCCGATGCGTGGTGCGTCTGGCGCGAAAGCCCTCGAATGCGCGATGTGGCACGAAAGGCCTCGAGTGCGCGGCTCCCCTGGCACGAAGGGCCTCTGATGCGCGAAAAGGGCCGATTCCGGCCGAGAATCGCGCATCGAGGGCCTTCCGCGCCAAACGGTCGCTTCGGGCGCTCGCCAGCCTGTCCCATTGCCCGGACACTTTTGTCCCACGGGCCGGCCGAGACATGCGCCAAGCGCATGAACCCCCCCCCGGTGCCAGGGCGCTCGCAAATGTTTGTTGGTTTTCGCCTAGCCTAGCCCCCGAAAACCGCCAAACATCGCGATGTTTGGCGGTTTAGATCAGATTCCGTACCGAA
>CBCSOI010000196.1:0-3722 GCA_965141595.1 uncultured Atopobiaceae bacterium
TGCAGAACCCCGGACTCCCGGGAGTGGTGACTCCATGAAGGCGCCCCTTTGGGTGTAGCGTTGTACAGTCGCCACCACCATGCCGCAGAGGAGGTCCCCATGATCAGCCCCGAGCTCGACGAGCTGTCGTGCAACCTCATCGGCGAGTGCCTCGACCGCCTGGCCGAGAGTGCCGACCTCGGGGTCGTGGCCACTGCGCTCGACGGCAACTCCATGCGTGTGACCTGCGCCTTCGACGACGACGGGGCCGACATGTGCCTCGAGGCCGCCCACGACTGGGTCCGCCGCCTCGCGGCAGGCACCCTCAAGGAGCCCGGATTCTCCAAGCCCGTGTGCTACGCCATCGCCTACGCCGGCGCCGTCGACACGGGGTCGGGCTTCTCCGATGCGCTCGTCACTGAATTTGGGGACAAGGGCAACGACGTCGACTACTCGGCCTTCCTCCTTCTCGACGGGGTGGGTTCGGGCAGCGCCCTCCGCTGGAGCGACCCGGCCCCGGCGGGGGAGACAGAACCGCTGTTATAAGAAAGAGAGCTCCATGCTGCAAGAGAACCTGAGAAACGTCGCCATCATCGCCCACGTCGACCATGGCAAGACCACCCTCGTCGACAAGCTGCTGCGTGCCACCGACGCCTTCATGGCAAACCAGCAGGTGGAGGACCGCGTTCTCGACTCCAACGACCAGGAGCGCGAGCGTGGCATCACCATCTTGGCCAAGAACATCTCCATCGAGTACAAGGGCGTCAAGATCAACGTCATCGACACCCCGGGCCACGCCGACTTCGGCGGCGAGGTCGAGCGCGTGCTGCGCATGGCCGACTCCGCCCTGCTCCTCGTGGACGCCTTCGAGGGCCCCATGCCCCAGACCCGCTTCGTGCTGCGCCACGCCATCGACGCCGGCCTGGCCATCATGATCGTGGTCAACAAGATCGACCGCCCCGGCGCCCGCCCCGAGGCCGTGGTCAACGACTCCCTCGACCTCATGATGGATCTCGGCGCCACCGACGAGCAGCTCGAGTTCGCCATGGAGCATGTGGTCTACGCGAGCGCCGTCAACGGCTTCGCCCGCCTCGCCCCCGACGACGGCAACGACGACATGTTCCCCCTGCTCGACATGATCGTGGACTGCCTGCCCGCCCCCGACTGCGACCCCGACGGCCCCCTCGCCATGCAGTGCGTCACCATCGACCACTCCAGCTACGTGGGCCGCATCGGCATCGGCCGCGTCTACTCCGGCACCATCCACGCCGGCGAGCAGATCCTCGTGGTCAAGAACGACGGCAGCCGCGCCATGGCCCAAGCCAAGCAGCTCTTCACCTTCGACTACCTCGGCCGTACCGAGTGCGACGAGATCCGCGCCGGCGACATCGGCGCCGTGGTGGGCATCGACCGCACCGACATAGGCGACGTCTACACCGACCCCGAGAACCCCGTGGAGCTGGAGCCCATCGAGATCGACCCTCCCACCCTGTCCGTGGTCTTCGAGGCCTCCACGAGCCCCCTCGTGGGCCGCGACGGCGACATCGTGGGCGCCCGCCAGCTCAAGGAGCGCCTCATGCGCGAGGCCGAGAACAACGTGACCATGCGCATCGAGGAGCTGGGCGACAAGACCGGCGTCGAGGTGGCCGGCCGCGGCATCCTGCACCTCTCCGTCCTCATGGAGGCCATGCGCCGCGAGGGATTCGAGTTCCAGGTGGGCCGCCCCCGTGTGCTCTTCAAGGAGGACGAGCACGGCCACCGGCTGGAGCCCGTCGAGCTCGCCGTCGTGGAGTGCCCCAACGAGTACTCCGGCAAGGTCATCGAGGCCTTCGGCGAGTCCGGCGGCACCATGTCGAGCATGCAGGCCGGCGAGACCCACACGCACCTGGAGTTCAAGATCCCCACACGCGGCATCATGGGCCTCAAGAACCGCATCCTCAACGCCACCCACGGCGAGGGCGTCTTCTACCACACGTTCTCCGAGTACGGCCCCTACGCCGGCGAGCTGGGCGTCCGCAACAACGGCGCCATGATCTCCATGAGCACCGAGAAGTCCGTGGGCTACGCCCTGGGCACCCTGCAGGAGCGTGGAACCATGTTCGTGGGCCCCGGCGAGGAGTGCTACGAGGGCATGCTCGTCGGCGAGCGCTCCAAGCCCGGCGACATGGTGGTCAACATCGCCCGCACCAAGAGCCTGGGCAACCAGCGCAGCTCCACCGCCGACATCGCCGTGCAGCTCACGCCGCCCAAGACCTTCACCCTCGAGGAGGCCCTCGAGTACATCATGGACGACGAGCTCGTCGAGGTGACGCCCAAGAACATCCGCATGCGCAAGCGCATCCTCAACGCCATCGAGCGCAAGAAGGACAACGTGCGCAGGGGCAAGGTGTCCAAGTAGCGTCCGCCCCGTCGGCCAAGGGCGCCCGGGTCTGGGATCCCAGACCTGGGCGCTTCTTCGTTTCACGTAGAACGTCGGCCGTGCGGGAGGGCCGGTGCGGCCGGGACCTCCCGAACCCTCAGTACGGCTGCGGGTAGAAGCGCATGCCGTCGGGGGTGGGGACGAACCCCAGCCCCGCGAGCACGGGCGCCAGGGGCCCCTCCCGGACGGCGTCCCCGTTCACGGACCGCACCTCGACCCGCTCCAGGGCCCAGGACCTGCCCTGCGCCCGCACCCGGGCCTCCATGGCCTCGAGCACGGCGGTCACGGCACGGCCCCAGGCGTCCTCGCAGCCGAAGAGTGACACGGCGTTGAGGCGGGGCGCGGCCCAGAGCACGGGCATCCCGCCGAGGAAGACCGTCCAGGAGTCCGCCGAGCGCTTGGGGTGCCCGGCGCCTTCGGGCCAGGGGAGGAGCGAACCCAGGGGCTGCCCCGGGTCGGCCGAGCAGAGGACCCTGAGGTCGCGGGTGGCCACGGGACCCTCGGCGCCCTCGGCCCCGTCGCGGGCCTCGCGGAGCGCCTCCACGGTGTCGGCGGCGGCGAACTGCAGGGGGCCGAGCCCCTCCACGAAGGTGCCGCGCAGGAGCGACCCGGCCCCCTCCATGGCCTTGAGCACGGGGTAGGCCTGGGTGAGGCCGCCGGGGACCCCTGCCGCCTCGGCCGTGGCGGGGCAGGCCACGCCGTAGCGGTCGAGCAGCGACTCCACGAGGGCACAGGCCCGCTCGGTGTCGGAGGCGTCGCTCGGGCAGGCGAGCGACCAGCGCCCCGAGGTCGCCGCGGCGGGGGTCACGGCCGGCGCCTCGGAGAGGGGCAGGGCCGCGCGCCGGGCGGCGTGCCCGCGGTAGCGGCTTCGCGACCGGCGTCTCGGGGCCGAAGCCCGGCCGGGCGCCTTCGACCGTGCCGCGTCGAACGAGTCTACGAGGCAGACGCCGTCCCAGAGCAGGGCCTCGAGCGTCTCCGCCACGGCTGCCGCACCTCCCGCGGCCTCGCCGCAGCGTGCGTCCACCACGGCGAAGGGCGCGGCACCCTCCCGGGCGAGCACGTCCCACACCCGCGCCCTGGGATCGTCCTCCCCGTCATCCAGGGCCTCGGGCCGCGCCGGGACCGCACCGGCGCCGGGGGCCGGCAGCGGGGCGAAGGGGGAGTCGGTGGGCCAGAACGCCGCCAGCCGGCGCCGCTCCCCGTCCTTGGACGCGGGCGCCAGCCTGCCCTGCCACACCACGTCGCCCGAGGCCAGGAGCTCGTCGAGCATGGCGGGCCGGTAGCCGGGCACGCGGTCGGGGAAGACGGTTCCCTCCCAGACCTC